>NZ_JAVRHO010000017.1:0-95280 GCF_031846515.1 Autumnicola lenta | reverse complement strand
CAGTTTCCTGCCCAAAAAACCATCCATCAAATATCAAACTCGCCAGACACAACAGCTGGCTATTTTTTAATCGAACTCAGGTTAATATTAATCATCATCCTATTTCCGAAACTTTAACAAGGTTTTTGATTAGGGCGTGCCCTTCGGGCCGGGCTATCCGCGCTACAAGGTAGCCGCTCCTATCCCTCACGCGGATTTTTTATTAGAAGCCGATATTGGCCATTTTTCCGGCATCATCTTAAAAAAATAAGGCCCCATGGTTTTATAAACCTTGCAGAATTAAAAAGGGCTAACCGGATACTACCAAAGTTCCTTCCCTTTTTTCAAGGGAAGGTGGGTTTGTCAGCCAGAGGCTGATAAAGACGGAAGGGTGTCTGATTTAATAGCGTTTAATCAGAATAATCAATAAAAAAACCTCACAGATCCCGGAGAACTGTGAGGTTTAAAATTTAAAATATCAAAATCTTGGTTTTTATGCTTCAGAAACAGCAGTTTTTATTCTTTTTAAAGCTTCTTCAATTTGTTCTTCACTGGCTGCATAGGAAATTCTTATACAATCTGCATTTCCAAAAGCGTCTCCTGTAACCGTAGCCACCAAAGCTTCTTCTAATAGAAACATAGAAAAATCTGTGGCGTTTTCTATTTTATGGCCCTTTATTGTTTTTCCGAAGAAGGACGAAATATTAGGAAATACATAAAAAGCACCTTGCGGCTCAGTTGTAATGAAGCCCTCTATTTCATTTAAAAGATCAATAATCAGTTTACGTCTGGATTTAAATTTATCCACCATATAACTAATCTTGCTAACAGGAGCCTCGAGCGCGGTGATAACGGCACGTTGCGCAATACAATTTGCTCCACTTGTTACCTGGCCCTGTAGTTTATTGCAGGCGCGGGCAATCCATGCCGGAGCACCTATATAACCTATACGCCACCCGGTCATAGCAAAGGCTTTGGCTACTCCGTTTACAGTAACGGTGCGCTCATACATATCTTCAAATTCGGCCATAGAGGCGTGCCCATCCCCGTAATTGATGTGCTCATAAATTTCGTCGCTAACTATTATAATATCGGGATACTTTGCCAATACATCAGCTAAAGCTCTTAATTCTTCTTTGCTGTAGACCATTCCGCTGGGATTGCAGGGAGAGCTGTACCAGATCATCTTTGTTTTTGGAGTAATTGCTTTTTCCAGCTGCTCCGGAGTCATTTTAAAATTAGTCTCTACAGAAGTTGGAACCTCAACAGGAACTCCTTCAGCCAGTTTCACTATCTCGGCATAACTTACCCAGTAAGGGCAGGGCAGGAGAACCTCATCTCCTTCATTTAGTAGAACCAATGCAACGTTAGCAAGCGATTGCTTGGCTCCGGTAGAAACAACGATCTGCGAATGGTTATAAGTTAAATTGTTGTCCCTTTTAAATTTTGTGATTACAGCATCTTTCAGCTCTACGTAACCATCTACCGGACTATAAGAGTTATAATTATCATTAATCGCCTGTACGGCAGCTTCTTTGATAAAATCCGGAGTATTAAAATCGGGTTCCCCCAAGCTTAATCCAATGATGTCCTTTCCTTCGGCTCTTAATTCACGCGCTTTTGCCGCCATTGCCAGGGTTTGGGACGTTGCTAAATTGTTAATCCTGTTTGATAATTTTTCTTGCATCTTAGTTGATTAAAAAAGGTTGTTTAACTTGAAATTGCAGGTTTTGAACCCATCTCTTTTAAAAACTGAAAATGGGCTTTTATAGCTGCGCGTGTGGTTTTATATTCGTTGTAAGGCAGGTTACATTCCTGTGCCGTCTGCTTTACGATTTTTGAAATATTAGAGTAGTGAATATGGCTGATATTGGGAAAAATATGATGTTCAACCTGGTGGTTTAATCCGCCGGTAAACCAGTTCACAAGTTTGTTTTTGGTAGAAAAATTAACCGTAGTAAATAATTGATGGATTGCCCATGTGTTTTTCATAGAGCCTGTATTGTCCGGTAACGGCATATCGGTTTCCTTTACCACATGAGCAAGCTGAAAAACAATACTCAAAATGAGGCCTGCGGTATAATGCATTACAAAAAAACCTATAAGGATTTTCCACCAGGCAACAGATAAAATAAGCATAGGCAGCACAATCCAAATGGAAATATAGATTAGTTTTGTAATTGCCACAATACTCCATTGGGTGACAGGATTCGGTAATTTTCCGTAGGATAACTTCTTTTTTAAATATCTTTTGGTTTGTTTAAAATCTGTGGTTATTGCCCAGTTAAATGTTAGCAATCCATAAAGAAAAACGGAATAATAATGCTGAAACCTGTGGATTTTTAACCATTCCGCATGTTTTGAGAATCGAATAATACGTCCTGCATCAAGGTCTTCGTCGTGTCCATGAATATTCGTATAGGTATGGTGCAAAACATTATGCTGCACCTGCCAGTTGTACACATTTCCCGCTAAAACATAGATGGTGCCTCCCATAAATTTGTTGACCCACTTCTTTGAAGAATAAGATCCGTGGTTACCATCGTGCATGATGTTCATTCCCACACCGGCCATTCCGGCTCCCATTACTACGGTTAAAAGTAACATCCACCATTGGGAAATATCCAAAGTCAGGATAAGGAAGTACGGCGTCAGGAATATGGAAAACATAACCAAAGCCTTTAAGTGAAGCTTCCAGTTTCCTGTTTTTCTTAAATTATTTTCTTTAAAATAGGAATTTACCCGTTTATTAAGTGTTCTGAAAAATTTTGCTGAATCGACCCGGGAGAATCGGATATTATTATCTTGGGGTGCTTCCATTGCTTTTGCTTTAATGTTCAAAGGTAAAATATTAAATTTTGTGAATGAATTAAAACTGCAACTTTTAAGCCGCAAATTGCTACTTTTGCCAAAAAGTAAAAATAATTGGAATTAATACTTAAATATTTTCCCGATTTATCTGAAGATCAGCAAACAAAATTCAGAAAACTTGAAGAACTCTATAAAGACTGGAACCTAAAGATAAATGTAGTAAGCCGTAAAGATATCGATGAACTATATCTAAGGCATGTGCTACACTCACTGGGAATTGCGAAGATCCAGCAATTTAATCCCGGTGCGAAAATTCTTGATGTGGGGACCGGTGGCGGGTTTCCCGGAATACCCCTGGCTATTCTTTTCCCCGAAACGAAATTTCACCTCGTCGATTCCATCGGAAAAAAAATTAAGGTGGTAGAAGAAGTAGCTGAAGGTTTACAGCTTCATAACGTAAAAACCACCAATGCGAGGGTAGAAGAGATAAAAGGCCAATTCGATTTTATAGTAAGCAGGGCAGTGGCAGCCATGCCTACATTTGTTCACTGGACAAAAGGTAAAATAGCCAAAAAAAGTAATCACGAACTCAAAAACGGAATCCTTTATCTTAAAGGTGGCGATCTTT
This sequence comes from Autumnicola lenta, assembly GCF_031846515.1. Classification (NCBI taxonomy): domain Bacteria; kingdom Pseudomonadati; phylum Bacteroidota; class Flavobacteriia; order Flavobacteriales; family Flavobacteriaceae; genus Autumnicola; species Autumnicola lenta. The sequence continues at coordinate 91,862 of NZ_JAVRHO010000017.1, read as the reverse complement.
CTGAAGAACTTCAGGACTATAAAACGGCCAAAATTTATAATCTCACAGATTATTTTGAAGAAGATTTCTACGAAACCAAAAAAGTGGTACACCTTCCGTTAAAATATAAAGGCTGAAAATTGCCATTTTAGAGGCATCTCTAAAATGGCAATTTTCGGCATCCATTCCTTACCGTAGTCATCTATTTGTCTACAATAATTTTTTTGTTGTAGACTTTTTCTGAAGTATGGACTTTTACAACGTAAACTGAAGTACTTACCGGACGCATAAGGTTAAAATAGATTTCTTTCTCTGTTGTAGCTTCAGTAAAAGTCTCCAATTGCTGTCCGTTCAGGGTGAAAATTCGTACTTCATCAATTTTTTGGCCATCTGGATTGTAAATTACCAGTTGCTTTCTATCCATTAGATATTCTAGAGAGATCCCTGCGGAATTTTGGCCATTTTCATCCTCCGGATTCTCTTTTGGATTTTCGGTATCAGGATTTTCACTGCCCTCTTCAGGGTTTTCATCTTCGCCAGGTGTTTCGTCTTCTCCATCTTCGGGAGATTCACCATCTCCGGGAATTTCTTCAGGATTGTCTTCCTCTTCTTCTTCCTCAGGATCTTCTTCTTCAGGTATTTCCGGTTTTTGGAATACAATTTCGAAGCGCTCGTAGTAATCTCCCGGTTCAATTTCTAAGTTATATTCAGAATTCCTAAGATCGTGATAGGTTTCAGTAGATTTATCCCTGATGTAAATTTCCACATTTTCAGAAATATTTTCCAGTTCGTCGATTAGGATAGTAAGCGCTCCCTGCTTCTCAATGCGCAGTCCTAATGGCAGTACCTGTTCAGGATTTATATGGCCGACACCCTGGATTACATATTCCCAGCCATCAATAAGCCAGAACATATCCTCCAAATTATAATCATTAAGTGGAGCATCGTAACCCAAATCAAAATCGTTAGTGGCATATTGATCTACTCCCAGGAGTATTTGCCTGTGATATCCTAATGGGGATTTAAAATTTAATCTGATTCTGGACTTTTCTTCTTCAGTTTTTGCTGCTTTCTCCCTGATTTCCGGCTTAAGAAATTGCGAATTTGATCCTTCTTGTTTAAACCTTCTTTGATTGTTTTTAAATTTAACTACACCGCCATTTCCTGTAAGCTGTCCTCCTGTAGAGGAATTTATTTCAGTATTGATAAAGAAGCCCTGGCCTACTGGAATAAAATCTCCTGGTTCTCTCTCACTGCTGTCGCCTGTGGCATTAATTCTTTCATCTGTAGCAATTGCCGCAACGGCCCCTACGAGATTAAGTACTGCATAACCTCCTACATATTCGGATAGTACGTGTGTTTTTCCGGAGAAATGGTCCCAGAAATAAAAAGCGCCGTTAAAAGCATTTTTGTCATTTCTTCCGCCGTTAATATCTTTAAGGTTGTCAAGAAAAAATTCGCTTACGCTCAAAGCAGAAGGGTAGGGATTGCCAATCAAATAATTTTGATTGCTTCCTATAGTTAAAGAAATGGTGCCATTATTTGGTTTTCCTTTATATAAGTAATTCTGTAAAGTAGTAATTTTGGCATCGCCAGATGTACCTTTCATCGTATAACCTTCTCCGGTTTTTAAAGATACCTTGCTACCAATCTGCTCCCATGAGCTATAAGCGTCTGCTGTACGTGCACGGAAGGCATTTATCCAATAATTGCTCACTTTTCTTGGGGTTGTAAACCCTTCATCTGCATGAGTGTGTGGATTTCCAAAGTTTAAATTTTGACCAAAACTTTCAGGCGATCCGTCCTTCATAACACCAAACACCGTATAGCCGGAATTATTTGCTTCTCCCTGGGGAACTACCGGCGAACTCCAGTAGTTGTAATTATAACTGCTGGCAGTTCCCTGTTGTTCCTGCTCAATATAACCGCTACTCGTTTCAGCAAGTGTACTACCTTCACTTTGGATGAGTTGTGACTCTCCATTTAAATCTATTACTCCATTAAGCTCGAGGTAATGGCTAATGGTCAGCCCGTTTCCTGAGGCATTGTTTACAGAACCTTCCATTTTCAATGTGCTGTTTTCACGCTGTGGAGCTCCTTCTTTTGAAATTAACCCCAGAATGTGGATATCCTGTAAATTGGAATTGATTTTATGTGAAATTTGTGCAATGTTCCAATTAATAAATTCGCCATTAATTCCTCTGCTGTTAGGTGGATCCCATACCTGAGGTCTCATCCAGGTATTATCTGTGAACCAATATCCTATTCTGGCTGAAATGTAGGGTAGTGGTGCAGTTCTTTGTTGGCTTGTAGTGATGTTAACCATTCTACCATTTATACCTGAAGAATTCTCACTCGTGGTGTAACCGTTTTCAATATTTTCGAGCTGATAATACCCTTCTAAGTTTTCCCAGGCGAGACTTCCAGGAACATCAAGAGGAATTATTTGACCTTTTACGTTATCCCCACTTTTCTGCAATTTTTGATTCATCATAAAATGCAGCTGGTTAGTGGTTAGTGCAGTATTCCAAATTCTTACTTCCTCAATCCAGCCGTGAAAATAATTTGAAGGAACAGCCGGGGTTTCACTATTATATATAGCACCTATTATAAACGGAAAATTATTTGCTGTTGGTGCAGCAGCATCTCCCTGTGCCACCTGTATCCCATCCACGAATAGATAAGTGCTATCATTATTTGTTATTACAGCCAGATGATACCATCGATCTGTGCTTACAGGGTCTGATGATGAAATAACATTTCCGTTCCATCGGAATTTGGGAGTTCTGTTATCAATTATAAGATCATACCCGCTGCTGCTATATTCTGCCATGTTTCGCTTTGAGAGAACTGTCTTTACACCCGAAGAAGCTTCAGTCGATAGTTTAGTCCAGGCTTCCAGTGAGAAATTGGTACTACTATTAAAATTGTCTCCAAAGACAATGTAATCATCTGCGCCATCAAAATCAATCGTGTTGCAATTGCTGAATGTGATTTTGACATCATCAGACATACCACAGTCAATGCTCCATCTTAATGTATAAGTACCCTGTGCCCCTGTAAAATTAGTTAGAGGATTAGTTGCATCTGTAAAACCACCACCGGCAGGACCATTAATAATGGTCCACTCTCCTGTAAACTCTTCTGAATCTTCAGCTAAAAGACTTGCAGCTAAAAAGGTTGTCGTAATTCCGCAGTTAAGGACCTGGTCGGGGCCTGCATCAGCAACTAGTTTATCGGGCTGGATTATAGTCACAGTAAGCCAGGTTGTACATCCGTTGGCATCTATTACATTAACGTTGTAATCTCCTGCTTCAAGATTGGTCGCTGTAGGCCCGGTCTGTCCATTATCCCAAACATAAATATAAGGTTCTCCTGAAGTTGCAGGAGTGCCTCCTTCTGCAGCTACAGTGGCCGTCCCGTCTGTACCGCCAAAGCAGGTGATATCGGTTTGTTCAATCAAGTTAAGCTGAAGAGGAGTAGTAGGTTGTTTTATTTCCGTGGTGAGAAAATGGCTTTTATTGTCGGCATCCCTCACTTCAATATTGTAAGTACCCCCGGCAAGTCCTTCTATTATGTTGTCGGGCTGAAGTTCTCCATTAAGATAGTATTGATAAGGTAGAACTCCTCCCGAAGCCCTGATGGTGATTTTTCCATCTTCTGAACCGTTACATAACAACTCGTTGGCAAAGGCCACGGCATACAAAGGAGAAAACACAGTTGTTTCGTTGTTTGTGGAATAGCATTTAGGTCTATTTCCCTCACCACATTCATCATTTTTCTTATTGCTGAAGGTAAAACGGATACCTTCAATTTTAACAATGTCCCCACAGGAGTAATCTATTTTAAAAGTCTTTGCTCTGTCTGGGATAGCTTCTTTTTCATAAAAACAACCCAGCTCCTTAAAGTTCTGGATATTTCCCGATTCAATATCTTCAATAGAAAATATAAATTCCACGCTCAAAGAGTAACGGGATGGATTGGAAGGGATGTAAATATATATAAATCTGTCCTCTGCACTTCCACAATTTTCTGCAGTGATTGGAGTGCCGCTGCTATCCCCAATGTAGTAATCATCTGCAGTTAAATCATTAGAGCCGCAATCTGTAGAAAAACAGCCTCCAACATACTGTATGATTGTTTTAGTAAGTGTTAGTCCATTAACATCTGTGATTTTTACGCTAATTTCCTTATCTCCAATAGATCCATATTTAATTTTTGGAGTTTCAAGACCGGTATAGTTTGATATTGAAGCATCTCCCTTAAATGTCCATTCATATTTATAAGGAGCAGTTCCTCCCCGTGCCCCGCCATCTACAATGGTGAATGAAGAAGTACGGATAATATCTTCCTTATTATCGCAAATTGAGGTAGGCAGGATTTCTGCATCCAGACTATCTACCACCACTACGTCTTTTGTGGTAGTACAGCCGTTTTTGTCGGTAACAGTAACAGAATAAGTTCCTGCAAGAAGGTTGCTTGCTGTTTGCCCCACATGCCCGTTAGACCATTCAAAATTATATGTAGGGGTTCCGCCTGTCACCTGTACTGTAGCACTACCTGTGGCAGAACCATATGAAGTGGTTTCTGTAGTGAGAAAGCCGCTAATTTCTAATTTTGCAGGGGCTGAGACGGTTATAGTTCTTTCTTTCTGGCAGTCATTTTCATCTGTAACTATTACGGTATGTTCACCCGGTGCCAATCCCGTTGCCGTTTGGGTTATTTGTCCGTTATCCCATAAATAGGAGTAATTTCCGGTCCCACCTGTTGCACTAACCGTTGCTGTGCCATTGTTTTCCCCAAAACAACCTGAGGTGGAATTGACTTCGGTAATTTCTATGAAGCTTTCTGGCTCAGTAATTTCCACGGTTATAGGAGCGGTTTCACAACCATTAGCATCAATCACGGTAAGCTTATATTCTCCTGCGGGAAGGTTCTGTTTCCTTTCACCAAACCCTAAAGAACCCCAGGAAAAGGTGTACGGTGCTGTTCCTCCGGTAGCCAAAGCTGTTATTTCACCTGTAGCAAGTCCTTTACAGAGCACATCAGTTTTAGAATCTATTGCCGAGGTAAGCACTTCTGGTTGGGTTATTTCTAAATCAGCATCAAGTACTAGGACACAGTCCGGTTTTTTGCTATCCCTCAGTTGTATATTATAAATGCCAGGTACAAGTGCGGAAAAACTATTATTGGTTTGCCAATTCGCTCCATCAATGCTGTACTCAAAACTATCATGTCCACCATAAGCAAACATTACTTCAATGCTGCCGTCATTGGCTCCATGACAGGAAATATTTTCAAATTCAATTTCAGCTCCTAACGGACTTATTGTGATTTCCTGATTTAAGGATGAAGTATTTCCTGCATCGTCCTGGAATTTCCAGGTTATGGTATGCGTCCCTTCAGTAGAATAAGATAATGGATCTGATGTGGTTCCTGTAATTTCGCCGGAACAATTATCTGATGTTACAGGTGCGGTGACAGTATATTCGCAGCCTGAGATTATGTCCTGAATTTCTGGTAATGCTGGTGCTTCTTTATCCTGTACTGTCACATGCTGTTCAACAGCAGTTGCGGAATTTCCGTTGTTATCCAGAACTTGCCATGTAATAATCGTGGTTCCCACAGGATAAGGGTCTGTCAAAGACATTCCGTCGTTTCGGGTCCCGGCAGGAGCGAGTACACCGCAATTATCAACAGCGTTAGCACTAACTTCTACAAAAGCGCCACATTCCCCTGTGTCATTTTCTATGTCTTGATTTCCACTGTGGATGATAACAGGATTTTGATTATCTTCAACAGTTACGTTTTGTGTCGCTGTTTCAGTATTGTTGTAATCGTCAATCACTGTCCAGGTAACTAAAGTGTTTCCGATAGGGAAAACTGAAGGTGCATTATTGGTAATGCTTTGTATCCCGCAGTTGTCATTTGCATCTGGTGTTCCTAATGTAACTTCTGATGCTGTACAATTATCACTATCTGTATTTACTGTGATATCAGCAGGAGGAGAAATACCAGGATTTTGATTATCTTCTACGGTAACATTTTGTGTCGATGTTTCGGTGTTGTTGGAATCATCGCTCACTGTCCAGGTAATCACAGTGTTTCCGATAGGGAAAACTGAAGGCGCATCATTCGTAATGCTTTGTATCCCACAGTTGTCATTTGCATCTGGTGTTCCTAATGTAATGTTTGATGCTGTACATTTATCAGTATCTGTATTTACTGTAATATCGGTAGGAGCAGAAATTGTGGGACTTTGATTATCTTCAACAGTTACATTTTGTGTAGCTGTTTCGGTATTGTTGGAATCGTCAATCACTGTCCAGGTAACTAAAGTGTTTCCGATAGGGAAAACTGAAGGCGCATCATTCGTAATGCCTTGTATCCCGCAGTTGTCATTTGCATCTGGTGTTCCCAACGTAACGTTTGATGCTGTACATCTATCAGTATCTGTATTTACTGTAATATCAGCAGGAGCAGAAATTGTGGGATTTACATCATCATCTTCAGAAATATTTACAGAGGTGCTGCTTTCCTGTGGAGTAGAGCTTGAATTATCAGTAACTGTAAGATTATATGTTCCTGCGCTTAAACCTGAAATATCTTCACTGGAACTCCAAAACCCATCTGGGCCGCTCCAATTAAAGTCATATTCACCTGATCCTCCGGAAACTGTAATATCAATAGCTCCATCAGAACCACCAATACAGGTGACATCCTGGGGATTAGAACTAATGCTGATGGCGACATAGGTTTCTCCTTCTGTAGAGGAGAACATTCCTACAGAAAGAAAAAGAAAGGCTAGTAAAATAAGGGCGTTAAGCCGTGGAGTAATTTTACCCATGCGCAATGTAGTTAGATACGGATTAGCGAATTTACGTACAAAATCGGTAAAAAGAGAAATTATAAAGTTAAAATACAGCGATAACGATTTCGTGATAAATAATTATTTTAATAAATGAAAGAATATACTTACATAATGACGTAGTTCTAGGATTTAATAAGGGAATAATAACCTTCAATAGAAGACAAGCCTTTTCAGACTTGTTTTTAGGAGGAAATGTTTGTAAAAACTGAAGGGGATAGAAGCATGAGGGAAATATAAAGCCCGAAAATTGCCATTTTAGAGGCAGTTCCAAAATGGCAATTTTCGGGATCTATTTATTGTGGTGATCAGCTACTTTTCTACAATGATCTTTTTATTGTAGATTTTTTCAGCAGTATGCACTTTAACTATGTAAACAGAGGTACTTACCGGTCGCATCAGGTGGAGATAGATTTCTTTTTCTGTTGTGGCTTCGGTAAAAGTCTCTAGTTGTTGTCCGTTAAGGGTGAAAACCCGTACCTCATCAATTTTCTTAGCTCCGGGATTGTAAATCACCAGTTGCTTTCTGTTAATTAAATATTCTACGGAAATCCCTGCCTGATTTTGCCCATTTTCATCCTCCGGATCCTCTTTTGGATTTTCAGTATCGGGATTTTCACTGCCCTCTTCAGGGTTTTCTTCTTCGCCAGGTGTTCCGTCTTCTCCTTCTTCAGGAGATTCACCTTCGCCGGGAAGTTCTTCGGGATTTTCCTCTTCCCCGGGAAGTTCTTCTTCAGTGTTTTCTTCTTCCTCTTCGGGAATTTCAGGTTTTTGGAATACCAGCTCAAAGCGCTCGTAATAATCTCCCGGCTCAATTTCTAAAGTAAATTCTGAATCTCTGAGATCATGATAATTTTCTGTAGACTTGTCCCTGATGTAAATGTCCACATCTTCAGAAATGTTTTCCATTTCTTCAATTAAAATTTGAAGTTCTCCTGCTTTTTCTATCCGCAAGCCAATGGGCAGCACCTGGTCGGGATTAATATGTCCTACTCCCTGGATCACATATTCCCAGCCATCGATGAGCCAGAACATATCTTCAAGGTTATAATCATTAAGCAGTGCATCATAACCTATATCGAAGGCATTGGTTGCATGCTGATCTATACCAAGCAAAATTTGCCTGTGGTATCCTAAAGGAGAATGGAAATTCAATCTTATCCGGGACTTGTTTTCTTCAGTTTCTGCTGACTTTTCCCTGATTTCGGGCTTAAGGAACTGCGAATTTGATCCTTCTTTCCTAAACCTGCGCTGACTGTTTGTGAACTTGATCTGACCACCATTTCCGGCCAATTCTCCTCCTGAATTGTTATTAACTTCAGTATTAATAAAGAAGCCCTGTCCCACGGGGATCACGTTTCCCGGCCTACGGGTACTTCCGGCACCTGAGGCATTGATCCGTTCGTCTGTAGCAATGGCTGCGACTGAACCTACCAGGTTAAGTACGGCATAACCACCAACATACTCTGATAAAACATGGGTTCTTCCGGAGAAATGGTCCCAGAAATACAGGGCGCCGTTAAAAGCATTTTTGTTGCTCCTTCCTCCCTGAATGTTCAGGTTGTCCAGGAAGAATTGGTTAACACTTAAACCGGAAGGATAAGGATTTCCTACGAGATAGTTTTGAGTTGGGCCAATGTCCAGCGTAATATCCCCATTATTGGGCTTTCCTTTAAACACATAATTTTGCTCATCTGTGACTTCAACTTCTTCTTTGCCGGAAGTTCCCTTCATCGTAAATCCTTCCCCAACCTTTAGTTGTGCATTGCTGCCTATTTGCTCCCAGGCACTGTAAGCATCTGCGGTGCGGGCGCGAAAGGCATTGATCCAGTAGTTACTGACTTTTCTTGGTGTGCTGAAATCCCCATCGGCATAAGTGTGGGAATTGCCAAAATTCATTGCTTTTCCAAAGTTGCCGGTGTTTGAACCATCCATCATTGTTCCTGCAACTGTATAACCGGAATTATTTGCTGCTCCCTGTGGAACTACCGGGGAACTCCAGTAATTATAATTAAAACTGCTGGCTGTTCCCTGCTGTTCCCTCTCTAGACAGCCACTGCTGGTTTCTGCAAGAATACTGCCTTCGCTTTGGAGGAGTTGTGATTCCCCGTTGAGGTCGATTACCCCGTCCAGGTCCAGGTAGTGAGAAACGGTAAGGCTGTTGCCGCTTGAGTTGTTACTGCCCAACATATCCACCATTCCTGAATTTGACACAAGAAGTCCCAACACCTGAATATCGGCATGATCGGAATTAATATTGTTACGGGCTCTTACAATGTTCCAGTCGATTTTATCGCCGTTTATCCCCGTGTCGTTTGGAAAAGTCCAGAATTTACTGGAAGCGGGATCCCAGGTGCTTCTTAAATGCCATTTACCTGTTTGTTCAGATTCATAGGGGAGGGGAGCGGAATTGTTTTGACTGGTACGGATGTTTTTAAGATAACCATTAATGTCGTTTAAAACAAGATTGGTGGTTATTCCGTTCTGCACTTCAGCAGAGATCATCCTGTAATAGCCCGAAAGTTTGTCCCACGTGATATCTGGAACATCCAGCGGAATAATTTCTCCTTTAACCTTAGCGCCATTGCTTTTGATCCTCTGGTTCATCATAAAGCGTAGCTGCTCCTGAGTTAAAGCTGTGTCCCATATTCTTACTTCTTCAATCCAACCTTTAAAGTAATTCTTCGGAAGAACAGGTGAAGATGGATCATACATAGCTCCAATTAGCATAGGTGCAGCGATTTCATTTGGACTGGCGCTGCTGTTCTGGGATTTGATCCTGATACCATCTACGTAAAGCTGAATCTGGGATCCGGTGTGAATGGCGGCAAGGTGGTGCCACCTGTCTGTAGAAACTTTTTGAGCAGCCACTACAGAAACATTGTTGAATCTTACGGTAGGATAGCCATTGTTAATTACCAGATCATAGCCGCCAGAGGAAAGGTCGTTGAGGCTTCGTTTGGCTATAACAGTTCTCAGGCCATCTACAGCATGAGGTTTAACCCAGGCTTCCAAAGTAAAAGTGCCGGAAGAATTTATTAAATTATAATTATTTCCGAAATCCACATAATCGTCTTCTCCGTCAAAATCAAGTTTGCTGCAGGATTCAGGCAACGTAATAACCAGCGTGTCCTTAAGGTCGGGGCAAGCTGTTATGGGTGTTACTGTCCATTGGAGTTCGTAAGTGGTATTTGATTGTCCTGTAAAATAGCTGTCTGGTGAGGAAGGGTTTTGTATAGAGCCGCCTTCACCTGAAATAATGGACCACATTCCTGTGCCGAGAGCCGGATCTACCGGAGTGGCGCCTAGTTTTACTGAAGTAATTCCACATTCTTCAGGTACAACGGGTTCACCTGCCTCTACTAAGATTTCGGGAGGTTGGGTAATAGTCAGGCTTTGGGATAGCGCTGAGCAGCTGGAATGGGAATTTACCATAAAAGTATAATTTCCCGCAGTTAAATCGGGAATGGTAAGGTTGGGGGCTTCGGTATTTTCCTGGGAATATACTACGTCTCCCTGGCCATTAAGTAACTGGTAATTGTAATTTGGAACAGCACCGGCAAGGAAACCACCTGCTACTTCTATGGTAGCGGTAGCATCCTGGCCATTGTAGCAAAGAGGTTCTGTAAAAGAAGTGGAAGTGATCTCCAGAAGGCTGGGTTCTTCAATTAATATATTTTCTGAAGTTACGGTGCAGCCATTCGCATCTGTAATAGTAACAGTTAATGCATCAGCCTCATCCAAAGCTGTTAAACCTGTGGCTTCTTCACCTGTTTGTCCGTTGCTCCATTCATAAGAAAATGGCGGAGTCCCGCTGCTGACAAAAACTTTTGCAGAACCATCGTTGCCGGAGTAGCATAAGGGAGAGGTGATTTCTATACTGTCTATAACAGGAGTAGGGTTAATAGTAATGGTAATACTATCCTGGACCGGCTGGCATGGGACATCTGGTTCATCAGAAGTTAGAATTAAAGTTATGGTTCCTGCTTCTATTTCAGACGGTGAGGGTGTATAAAGAGTATTTAATGAAGTAGAAGATGCGAAGCGGGAATTATCCCCGCCTTCTGTTTGCCAGGAGCCTGTTGTAATGGATCCTGTAATTGTTCCGTTTAATTCTATTTCTGCAGTCTCTGCGCAAATTACCTGGTCTTCACTGGCATTTACTACGGTTTCAGGGATAATATCAACGGTTGTGATTTTTTCGTTATTGGAGCAGCCGTAAAAATCGGTTATTGTTAGCCGGTAATCTCCTTCATTACTCATGGAAGTTACTTCTATAACAGGATTGGCTTCATTTGAAGTAAAACTGTTTGGACCGGTCCAGCTATAAGTAATTGGATCCCGCCCATCCTCCAGATTTGAAAAGAGCTGTAAAGTTCCCCCTTCACAAACAGGACCGTCGTTTGTTGGATTAAAATTCAGTTCAACAGCATTAAGTTCAGCAAAAGAAATGTCATCTAAGCCAAAATCATTTCCCTGGTCGTAGGTGTTGTCATTAATGATCTGCAACCGGGCTTCAGTGTAAGAACCGGAATTCCAGAAGGTGGGGCTGTAGAACTGAAGCCACTCTCCCGGAGGGATCCCTCTATTCTCCTGTGCATTCCATAAATCTGCTAAAGTAGATTCGGCAACCAGAACTTCATTGCCGTTTCCTTCTCTTGCAAATACTAAAATCCTTAATTCAGCAAAATTTCTTTCTTCGGTGACGTAGTCAGTATCAATATTCATCGTCCAGGCACTAAAATAATAATCCCTGTTTTCTTTAACTTCAAAGAAGCTGGTTTCCCAAACCACTTTTCCCTGGTTTACATCACCATTTACGATCATAAAATTGCCCGTACCCGATGTGTGGTCACCTTCCCTGGTAAAAGCTTGGTGGTATTGATTTGCATCTGTATCTATTGCATAAACCCCTTCGTCATAGAACTCAGTTTTCCTGCCGGGATCGTTCTGTAAAAACTGGTAAACCGTACTAAATCCTGTATTTCCCTGTTCAAAATCACCGTTTTCGATCAAATTACCCGAAAGGTTTAGGGATGTAGTATTGGAACATCCATCTTCCCACACCCTTAAAGTATATTCCTGAGCGGTATTGATCTCTATACTTCTGGTGTTAGCAATATATTCTCCCAGTGTAGTCCATTCGTATCTGTCATAAGCCCTGTCTGCGGAAAGCGATATGGTATTTGTCTCTGTAGATTGGCAGAAATTGGCTGTTATTTTGGGCTGTAATGCTTCTTTAACTTTGACGGTGACAGAATTTGTGCCACTGCATTCTATTTCATCGTAAGAATAAGTAGCTGTAAAAATGGTTTCTGAAGTTACAGGCCCCACTGTTTTAGGATTTTGTAAGTTAGAAGTCCACTCCGGGTCTGTAGAGGATGTCCATGTAACTTTAGGGCCTCCGCTTCCCGCGCCGTCTATTTGCACGTTGGTAATAGCCCAGAAGGAATCACCCGAATAGCCATTAGTGTAGGCAAAGCGTATGCGAATATCTTGAGTGTTGGCTGGCAAGGATATTTTTTGATTATTGGCTGTTAATCCATCTTTAAATTCGGTTCTTGAGCCGATGAAGGAGTTGTAGATCGCTTTGTCCGTCCACGTACTACCTCCATCAATAGAAATCTGTACTTTTCCCACATCAGGTATGTCTTTGTCCCCATCTTTAAAGGCATGTTGAAAAGAAAGTGTCGCCTCAGAATACCCAACTGTACTAAAGCTGGGGCTAACGAGGGAAACATCTTTATATTCTTCGTATATGTTTGGTGTGGCTATAGCAAAGAAAGGAGATTGGTTGGCAGGATAATTAAAAGGTAAAACTCCATATTGGCCATTAGGGAAATGCCCCCTATGTGCCCCGTCTCCATTAGCAGTTGGTTTCCATTGCCTGTTTCCCGAACCTGGATTGTTCCATGCCGCACGATCGGTACTATTTGAGAAATTCCATGCTGCAATAATGTTATTTTGCGGAGTCGCGTTCTCCGCGTTTAAACCTTCGGCTACATTTACAGAGGAATATAAGTCTACAAAAGCACCGTTAGGGCAGATCTCGAGAGTCTCGCTTGTGCTCTCAGAGCCTTCTAATGCTACTTGAGCATCAACAACGGGAGCGGGTTTTACCAAGACCGGAATTTCGTATGGTGTAGGGTTGGAACAAACTGTGCTGCTCACATAAATTTTATAAAAAACGCTGATGGCTTCTGAAGTGGTATTGATCAATCTTTCGTTAATCGCTCCGGTGCCATTTTGAGCAGAATTTTCTATACCCTGAACAAATGCGCGTTCCCAGCGAAAATTCGTGCCGGCCGCTGTGCTTTGTGGATTAAAACTAAAGCTGTCTCCCCCACAAATTTCAAAAGGCAATTCTTCCTGAGCGGGTAAATTGGTTAACTTGGGTGCAGGATTTACTTTCACATGTAATTCTTCTGTCGTAATACATCCGGTGGAAGAAGTAAGTTCAATTTCATAGGTGATCTCTATAGGATTATTGGAGGAATTGTTTAATGTTTCAGCAATATCACCCGTACCTGAACTGGTGGAATTATCTGAAATTGAAGGGTGAGGAAGCCTTGTCCATTCTATTAGCTCTGTGTCTGTTGCGGTAAATTGGAAGCTGAATGGTTGTTGCGAACAAGTGGCGACTGCTCCTGAAGGTAAATCCACCGCCGGAGAATTTTCAACAGTAACTTCAGTTTCAAGAAAACAACCTGAAGGATTTGTTCCGTGGATAATGTAAGTACCTGCGTTTACATTTGTGGGATTTTGAATTTGGCTTCCATTCTTGAAATAAGTAAAACTCAGGCCACTGGTGGAACCGTCTTTTAACTGTAGATCAGTTAAATCTGTCGGTGAGCACAACACATTTTCAATTATAAAACTAAAGACAGGCTTAGGATTTACTGTAACCGCAAAAGAAACAGGTGTTCCTGCACATCCATTAGCTTCAGGTTTTATTTTGTAAATAACCTGTTTTGCTTCTGTAGAATTATTGATTAACTCCTGGATAATTTTTTTGTTCCCGTTTTGAACTTCGGCAAGGCTTAATTCACCTGCAGCGGCACCTTCTACGTTACCAGGATTCTCAATGGTCCAGGAATAGCTCGTGCCTGCCACAGTGCCCGAAAGGGAGATGTCTGTACTTTCACCGGAACAAATCGACTGGCTGGAAGGGGTAACGTTTACATTTGGAGTAGGGTTTACCGTCACTTCATAAGTTACGGAATTTCCGGTACAGTCGTTAGCTTTTGGTGTCAGGATAATTTCAGCAGTTACCGGGCTATTGGTATTGTTAACCGGAGTAAAAGAAGGAATTTCGGAAACTGCAGTTCTGTTAGACAGTCCTATTGCAGCTCCGCCGGTAATATCGTATTTCACACCTGTGGGAGAACCGGTGAGTGGAATAGCAGGGGCGGTTGTTCCGTTGCAATAGACTTTATTTTCCGGGGCAGTAGCCGTAGGATTGGGTTTTACTTCAATAGTGAAAGTTTCCTCAATTCCTTCGCAGCCATTTGCTGAAGGTGTTAAAGTAATAGTAGAAAAAATACTTGCATCGGTAGGATTGGTAGCTGTAAAAGAAGGAATATTACCGCTGCCGGATGCTCCAACGCCTGTGGCAGCATTGTTGTTGGCCCAGCCAATTGTGGTATTGCTAACAGATATTCCCGGGAAATCTATTTCTTCAACAACTGCACCATCACATACCACAATATCTGCAGGTTTTGTGATCGTTGCAGTAGGATTTACAGAAATTGTAAAATTGATGCTTTGTCCCTCGCAATTGTTTGCCACAGGAATAACAGTAATAGTAGCAGTTATAATTTGGTTCGTAGTGTTTTTAGCTTCAAAAGCAGCAATTTGATTACTGCCGCTGGCCGATGTGCCGATATTAACGTTATTGTTCGTCCATTTATAAGTGGTGCCCGTGACGGTGCTTCCTCCAAAAGTTATAGCTGAAATAGTTTCACCATTACAAACCACAATATCGTTTACCGGATTTACAGTAGGTTCAGGAATAATGATTTTTTGAACGGCCGTAGTTGCATTTTCTGAATCATCGGTAAACGTCCAGGTAATGGTATAAGTTCCAAAGCTGTCATATTGCAACGGATTATTGGTGGTTCCGGTAATTTCACCATCACAGTTATCTGTGGTGGTGGGAATTTCAACATCTTCTCCACAGCTCCAGGTGATATCCTGAAGTGTTGGAGTTACGGGTTTTATATTATCTTCAACAGTAACAGTAGCTGTTTTCGAAGCTGAATTCCCATTAACATCAGTAACGGTGAGTTCTACGGAATTGCCCCCAACATCGCTACAGTCGAAATTTGTAATATTTAAAGAGTGGCTCTGAATTTGACAATTATCGGTGGTACCATTATCGATATCTTCCGCTGAAATTGTTGCGTTTCCGTTTGCGTCGAGTTCAACAGTGATATTTTGTGTTAAAACCGTGGGGGCAAGCTTATCTTCAATAGTAACAGTAGCTGTTTTCGAAGCTGAATTGTTATTAATATCGGTTACAGTAAGTTCTACGAAATTGCCGCCGACATCACTACAGTCGAAATTTGTAATATTTAAAGAGCGGCTTTGAATTTGGCAATTATCGTCAGAACCATTATCGATATCTTCGGCTGAAATTGTTGCTGAACCACTGGCATCTAACTGAACCGTGATATTTTGGGTTCTGACTATTGGATCAATATTATCTTCAACAGTAACTGTAGCATTTTTTGAAGCCGAATTTCCATTAACATCAGTAACGGTGAGTTCTACGGAATTGCCGCCAACATCGCTACAGTCGAAATTTGTAATATTTAAAGAGCGGCTCTGAATTTGACAATTATCGGTAGAACCATTATCAATATCTTCGGCTGAAATTGCTGCGTTTCCGTTTGCGTCGAGTTCAACAGTGATGTTCTGCGTTAAAACCGTGGGGGCAATCTTGTCTTCAACAGTAACTGTAGCAGTTCCAGTTTCAGAATTTCCATTTACATCAGTAACGGTAAGTGTAACGGTATTCGCCCCGACATCACCACAGTCGAAATTTGCAATATTTAAAGAGCGGCTCTGAATTTGACAATTATCGTCAGAAC
Organism: Autumnicola lenta; assembly: GCF_031846515.1. Classification (NCBI taxonomy): domain Bacteria; kingdom Pseudomonadati; phylum Bacteroidota; class Flavobacteriia; order Flavobacteriales; family Flavobacteriaceae; genus Autumnicola; species Autumnicola lenta. The sequence continues at coordinate 75,923 of NZ_JAVRHO010000017.1, read as the reverse complement.
CATTATCGATATCTTCGGCTGAAATCGTTGCGTTTCCGTTTGCGTCGAGTTCAACAGTGATGTTTTGGGTTCTTATTGTAGGATCTTCATTATCTTCAACAACTATAGTAGTGTTTTTTGGAGTTGAAGTATTTCCGTCATCATCAGTTACTGTTACAGAATAAGTTCCCGGAGAAAGATTAGTTATGTTTTGCGTTGTTCGCGAAAAACTACCCGGCCCTGTCCATGAATAAGAGTAAGGATCAATCCCACCTGAAATACTAATGTTTATACTTCCATCCGCATTATCACTACAAGAAGCATTTGTTTGAGATTCTATATTTACAACAGGAGCAGCAACTGCTGATTTACCGGGAAATCCGTTAGAAAATTCTTCGGAATTATATATCGACACAGGTGTAGAATTTCCTACCCCTGTAAGTTTGTTGTAAGAAATTTCACGGGTAGTGGAATTTGAAGCCGGAAAAATATAAATCGCAAAAACAGCAAGAAAAAATGAAATCCCTACGGCTTTTACCACAAAAGTAATTTTGTCCATACGCAAGTTGATAAATGCTTGAGTGGTAAATGTATACAAAAAACGGCAAAGGGTGTTACTTTACAGTTAAAAACACCCTCTGGAAGTTCAATTTGTAAGAATTTTGTAATCTATGCAGGTTAGTTGATGCAAATTTAGCTAAAACTATATTAGCGGATAAGCTTACCTGGCGGGAGCTATTTATTTCATGAGAATCTTTTTGTTGTGTGTTCTTTTATCACTGAACAGTTTCACGATATATACCGAAGAGGGAAATTGTACCACCGGTAGAGTCACTTCTTTCTCAGTAGCAATATTATTGAATTCCTGTACTTTCTTTCCTGTAAGGTCAAACAAAATAACATGAGAAATATTTATAAGATCCGGATTGTATACTTTTAATTCCCTTGAAGAATGTTTAAAGGCTATATTAATTGCGTCAAAAATAGATTCTTCTTCCTCTTCCTCTGCTTCTCCATTGCCGGGGACAGGAACTTCTTTTTTATGAAAAACAATACTAAACCTTTCATCTATAAAGCCGCTTTCAGATTCTTCTTTGTAGGGACCGTCTTTAAAATCATGGATACTATCTCTCAGTTTATCTTGAAGGTAGATTTTATGATCTTCCCCCAGGTTTTCCCTTGAATCTATGGCTATCGTGAAATTTCCTTTTTCTTCCAATTGAACGCCAAGAGGCAGTATCCTTTCCTTTCCGAAGTCAGGAACGGCTTGTATAACATATTCTCTTTGATTAATAATCCAGTACATGTCATCCAGGTTATATTCGATTAAAGGAGCATCGTATCCCAGATCGACGTTATCTGTAGTTATAGGATCGGCAGCGACTAAGATCTGCCGGTGATAACCTTTAGGAGAATCAAATCTTAGCCTTATTTTTGCGCGTTCATCTTGTGCTTTCGTAGTTTTCTTTGAAGGATAAATTGGTTTTAGGAAAATGGAATTATCCGAAGTCTCCCGTACAGTTTCTCTCTGACTGTTTTTAAATTCTATATTACCTGCATCCACACTAATAGAGTTTCCAGCCTCACCTTCTGAGGTGGTTTCCAGCCCTGTATTGATGAAGAACCCCTGGCCAACAGGAATATATTGCTGAGGAGTTTTTGTTCCCGATTCTTCATTGGCATTTATTCTTTCATCTATGGAAACTGCCGGAACAGCTCCTGCCAAAGTTAATGCCGCATAACCTCCTACATATTCCCTCAGGATGTGGGTATGTCCTGCAAAGTGGTCCCAGAAGTAAACAACGCCATTAAAAACATTGCGGGTGTTTCGGGCTCCACTTACATCATCTCCGTTTAGGTTATCGAGAATGAATTCCCGTGCATCTATTGCAGATGGATATGGATTCCCTATAAGATAATTTTTGTCCATTCCTACAGGAAGGGTAAAATCACCATTATGTGGTTTTCCTTTAAATACATAGTTCTGGCGTATTTCGATGTCGGCATTTCCATCTGTTCCCTTCATGGTAAAACCTTCCCCTGTTCGTAGGGTTCCGGAGGAACCAATATGAATCCATTCTTCATAAACATCAGAAGTGCCATTAAATCTCCAAAGCCAATATTCGCTAACTGTAACAGCATTTGTCCTTGCATTGTCTGCAGCATTGTGTCCGGGCCTGAAATTTATGATCTGGGGATTATTGCTGTCTGTTCCGTCCCGAAGAACCTGGGCAATAGTATAGTTGGAATTATTGGCTTCTCCCTGTAAACTTACAGGGCTGGACCAATAGTTATAATTAAAGCTACTACGTGTGCCTTGCTGATCTCTTTCCAGCCAGCCAGCACTACTTTCATCCAGTATGCCTACTTCGCCCTGCAATAGTTGAGATTCACCTACTAAGTCTATATTGCCGTTAAGCAGGAGATAATGGGTAATATTTAAGAATTGACCGCTGTTATTCTCGTTTTCTGCTCCGGATGGGTTAGCAATGGTAAGTTCGCCTGAATCGGAGAGCAAGCCAAGAACAGTTATGTCTTTAGAGCCAGAATTGATATTATGGGATATGCGTGCGATATTCCATTCTATAGGACCAGTGTGTGGTGGATCCCATACGTTTGGTCTCGCCCAGGTAGCATCTGTTCCCCACATTCCGTTGTTTCCTGAAAAATAAGGGAGAGGAGCAGTATTCTCCTGATTGGTTTCCATATTTATCAATCTACCAGGAATTGCAGCATTGGCCAGGTTAGCAGTTTCACCATTTACAGGCATTAAAGCACCATCAAATGTTACTAATCCTGCCGGATCAGGGTTTGCTGAAATTAATCTGTAATAACCGGCAAGATCAGCATACGTTAATCCTCCAGGTGCGTCCATAGGAATTTGCTCTCCCATTTGAGCACCATTATCTATAAGTCGTTGGTTCATCATAAACTGAATTTGCTCTACAGTCAATGCTCTCTTCCATAATCTTACTTCTTCAATCCAGCCGTGAAAGAAATTGGTGGCTTCGCCGTTAATAATTTCAGCTCCAATCACTGTCTTTGAACCGGCACTATTTCCAAGGGTTAAATCAGACCTGTCAACACCGTCTATGTAGAGCTTTCCATTCGAAACAGCAATATGATACCACCTGGAGTTTGGAACAACATCAGCTGGAGTAGTTATACGGAAATTTGGTCCCGAAATTATTGTGCCTCCGGTTTCTTTTGGACGAATCCAGGCTTCAATACTCATTACATCCGGGTAGGCATGGTCTATTAGAACTCTGTCATTTAATCCGTCAAAATCTAAAGCGGTACATCCCTGAAGATCTATTATTACTTCTGCAGCAATAGCAGGGCAGGATGTGTTCTCAATGAATTCACTTTCATGATTAGGATCAGGAATTAATTCCCAGTAAAAAGTATAAGTTCCAAAACCAGTAGCTGTAAAAATTGCATCTGGATTGTTCAGAGGCTCGATTGGATCAGCTGGATCGGAATTCGAGAAATTACCGGCACCGCCTTCAACTCTCCATTGCCCAATATATCCATCTTGTGTGGGAAATGTAACGTTAGTTTGCCAGAAGCCTGTGGTTGTTCCTGTTAATTGTATGGCATAGTTGCCACAGCTTCCCGCCTCCGCTTCCGCAGTAAGAGTATAGCTGTCAAATAATTTAAACGACACCGTAGCAGGGGATAAACACTCTGCTGCAAGATTTTGGTTCACTAAGTTCCATTGCAAGGTATATTCTCCAAGAACAACAGGGGTAAATACAGCATTGGGATTTGAACTTCCCCCGACGAAATGGCCTTCTGAAACTGTGTATCCAGTCGGACTCTCAACTACCTCCCAAAAACCTGTTGTACCGTCTGGGGTTGGTAATGTTCCTTCTTCTCCCTGAAGACCACCTGTGACAGTAGCATTCAGATTATAACTATTATTCTCACAAGTATCCAGAGCAGCTGTGGCAGTGGATGTATAAGAGTCGTAAAGGGTTACAGTAACATTTGTCATTGTATGTTCACAGCCCGTATTGTTTTCATTTATAATTGCCCAGCGTAAGATATAGTCCCCAACAGAATTTGGAGTAAATACAGCGGAAGGATCGGTTAGGTCAGAAAAATGATCAGTTGAATAAGAATAATTAGTTGGAGATGAAATAACCTGCCATTCTCCATAAGTTCCATCTGGAGTAGGGTAAGCTGTAACAGCCCCGTGCAGTTGCCCCACCATTGTTCCTTCCAAAGAAATATTGTTAATACCACAGGCTTCTACTGTAGCCGTAGCTGTAGAGGCATATTTATCATAAATATTAAGATCGATCTCATTGATCACATTTTCACATTCTGAAACAGCGTTGGCATCTTCAAGTTCCAGGTTCCACCTTACTGTAAAACTACCTATAACATTAGGTGTAAACACCGCTGTTGGATTGTTTATTCCACCTGAAAAATGAGCTTCATTATAACTATATCCTTCGGGAGAATTGACTACCTCCCAATGACCTATAAAGCCATCAGCAGTGGGGTAACTATTTATTGAGCCTTGCTTGCCACCTGTTACCGCTACCGATAAATTAAAGCTATTAGTGCCGCAAGCAATAGATGCTGCAGAAGGGGTAGAGGTGTAACTATCATACACAAAAACTTCAACTTCTACAGGTGGAGTAGTGTTTTCACATTCATCTCCAGCAGAATTGTAAATCATGAATCTCTGAACCTCAAAAGTATTGAGCCCAATTTTTGTGGGTTCCCAGGTTTCTGTATTTGATCTTCCAATAACTACCGGATTATTGGGATCTGTATAATCTGTCCATACAGTGGAAACATCACGGGGACCATCAGGAATATCAATATTATCTAAAGCCCAAACATCGCCAACTCTTGCTCCAACGAACTTAAACTGAATCCTGAGATTTCCCTGCCCCATATAATTTCCAAGGTCAATTCTAATCTTGTTATTTGGTCGGGTAGTAATATCTCCAGCGCTAAAATTTCCAAAATTCCCGCTCCTCATTGGGCCGGTTCTTTCATATAATGCCTGTGGTAGATAAGTACTGCCACCATTTGTAGATATTTCAACCCGAATTGAAGCCCCGGGGGTTAAATTAAAGGCTTGATCAAAAGTTAAAATTGCCTGATCAAAACCGTCAATGTTGAAAATAGGTGTTTCAAGAGTGGAGGTCCTATTTCCTGAAACTATGGCAAAACCTGGTTGACCGTCTGATTCCCATCTAATGTTATCCCTTACAGTGTAAGGAGAGGTAATATCTGCAGTGGAGTAAGCACGTGGGTTAGCCCTTTCCCAAATATCAGGTTTAGTGTTATTTGCACTTGACTGAAATTGACCATTTGGATCACGGTTAATTCTCCACGGATTATCATCTCTTGTGATTGATGCTCTGTAAAATGCTCCTCCATCTGCTATGTCAGGACCATTTAAATATTCTGCAGTAGAGGATAAAGTTATTTCGTCTCCTATACAAATCACTTCATCACTTACTGTAACCGGAGTCGGTTTTATGATATTAGCAGAAATTACACTTACAATTCCCGTTTCAGAAAAAACTGTAGCGGAACATCCACCACCTCCAAGCTGAACCCGAAAGACCATACTTTCCATATTGCCAGCGGCTAATAAATCTTCTAAAACGGCAGCAGGAAGCATGGTGCCGGTAAACAGCGCACCATCAATCATAAGATCAGACCAGGTTGTAGCGGTGCTAGTGCGGTATTTCCATACAGCTACACGACCAACGCTTTCGGTCAGCGCTAAATCGACGGCATAATTAGTCCCTGGATTGTCACATATGACAAACATATTTCCAAAAGTTCCAAAGGATAATTTTCCTCCCTGTGGAATAGGATCTATGTTAATGGTAAAGGAGTGTTCCACATCCTCACAGCTACCTTTGCCGGCAATTTTATAGATTATCGTGTGGGAGCCGGCAATACTATTGTCTGTAAGAGTCCAGGTAATATTACCTGTAGAAGCATTTAACTTATTACCAAGCGTATTGTTTAAGCTTGAAAAGGTTCCACCTGCTTCAAAACCTTCTGATACTGCAGCTAGCTGATCAGTTATACAGTAGTCTTGTTTGGTGTATGTGAAAGTTGCATCAGATTTTCTGGTAATTGTAAGCGGGAACTCGAAATAAACAGGATCACAACCATCATCAACTATATCAACCGTATTGACTATGATATATTCACCTGGAATACTTGTGGCTATATTAATTTCACCTGTTGAAGTGTTAGAAAAAACTAACCCTGTTTTTCCGTCTTTTTCAGAAAATGTTCCGGCAACCGCTCCAGTTGCTAATTGAACAACTGGGTTAGTAATAACATCTGAACAGTATTCTGAACTTGAATAAGAAAAGTCGGCAATAGGTTTATCAGAAATGGTTATAGGAAATTCAGCAGTAACGGCAACACAACCATCTTCTTCAGCATCTGTATAATTGAGGGTTCTTTGAATGATATAATCTCCGGCAGCACTATTGGATAGATTTATTGCCCCGGTTTCAGCATTTAAGTCAAGTCCTGAATTAGTAATAACTGTACCAGTAGCATCTATAACAATAAATGTATCAAAATTCTCACCCCTGGCTTCAGTAAGAGAGATTATTGGGTTTACATTTTGAGATGCGTCCCGGGTATCTCTACAATATATGCTGCCATTATAGGAAAAATCTGCAATAGGTTCTAAGCCTATTACCACAGTAACTGCTTCACTTTCAATATGGTAGCAATATGTTCCTGCCGGGGTGGAATATTTAATTTGATAGGTGCCGGGATCACTGTCTGAGGGATTAATTCTACCATCTGCAGTTATACTTAAACCGTTAGCTGGAGTAACATAAAAAGAGCCATTCTGAAAAGCATTATTTCCTTCAAGTATCGGTTCTTTTTCTACTGAATCTGTTTCACAAAACTCCACAGCGGAATAGCTGAAGGCAGAAATGACAGGCAGCCTTTCAATTTGTAAGGTTTTTTGTACTTCAACCTCGGTACAGGTTGAATTTCCGAAGGCAGTTAAAATTAAAGTAATAGTTCCGGTTTCATCAGGTCCTGGTGTGTAAGTGGCTCCTGTTAATTCATCAGCATTGTTAATCGTTCCGGTTCCGTCCGCTTCCCACAATATAGCACTGGAATTAGTAACCGAAGCACCATCAGTGATGGCAATAGCTCCTTCAGAATAACAAGCAGTAATATTGTTTCCGGCATTTGGAACTGGTTTTTCAAAGACATCTAAACTTCCTGCGGTATAGGTAATGGTAGAGCAGGTAAAACCTTCAGGACCTTCCAAAAACACAGTGTATTCACCTTCATCTTCTAAAGAAATGTTTTCAAGAACTAAAGAGCTATTAGTTCTTCCTTCTAGCTCAACACCATTTCTCATCCATTGGTACTCTACAGCTCCACCGTTGGCTGATGCATCTACAGTAAAAGAAGCAGAATCCCCAACACATAATTCTTTATCTTCTGGTGTAGAATCAACCTCAATATTTTGATCTACAATTAGACTTACAGTTTCCGAAGTAACAGAAGAACAGGGTGATGATCCAGATACTTCGACATAGTATTGTGCGGCATCATCGGGATCTACTGGGGAGTATTCCAAAATTGCTGAGGTTGCACCGGGAACTTCTGCACCATCTTTAAACCACTGATAGGTTAGATCATTTCCTTGTGCAACTACCTCTAATCGTGCCGTTTCACCTGCACATTTTCCCACGTTGAAGGGTTGAGCAGTTATTTCTACCGGTTTTATGATGTCTATGTTGACAGCTGTAGTTACAGCTTCACAACCATCTGCAGTAGGAATAGTATAGGTAATTGTATGTGGTCCCGGCGTACTTCCTTCAGGAGTTATTGCGCCTGTGGAGCTGTCGATAATTAAACCAGCTGTACCAGTAAAAGTTCCATTCTCAAAATTGCCATCAGTATTGCTATAGGTAACATTGTAAGTATTAACATCTTGACTACAAAATGCTGCATCAGGATAACTTATGGTTGCCCTGGGAACAGCAGTAATCTTAACTGTAGTTTCAGAAACTTTAGACTCACAGCCCCCTCCCGAAGGAATAGTATAGGTCACGTTGTATTCTCCTGCATTGCTGGTTGAAGGTGTAATGGCACCTGTAGAAGAATTTATAGTCAAACCGGCTGGTGTAACACTATAACTTCCATTTTCAAAAGCTCCGGTTCCATTAGCCAGGATAACCTGTTTTGTACCTGTTGTTGATTCACAGAACGGACCTGCATAGCTTATTTCTACAGAAGGGACCGGAGTAATAGTAATTTCGTTTTCTGCAGTTATCTGGCTACAGCCATTGGCAGGTGCCAGAGTGTAGGTCACTTTATAAGTGCCCGGAGTACTGGCTGAAGGATTAACAATACCAGCAGAGGTAATATTTAAACCAGAAGGAGCTGAAAAAGTCCCCCCTGTAACTATCCCTGTGCCGGTTATAGCAGGATTATAAGTGTTCGTGTCTTCCTTACAAATTTGGTTTTCGGTATAAGAAATTACAGGAACAGGAATTTCTGTTACAGTAACCTGTGTGGTAGCAGTAACAACTCCACAACCTGCAGCCGCAGGAAGGCTATAGGTCACAGTATAATTTCCCGGAGTGCTGGAAGCAGCTTTAATTAAACCGGTAGATGCATTAAGATCAAGGCCATTGGTGGAGCTGTAAGTGCCTCCTGTGTAAGCATTGGTGCCGGTTAAAGTGACCAGTTTGTCTGTGCTGTCTGAGGAACAAAACGGACTGCTTTCGTAAGCTATAGCAGCTGTTGGTAGAGGAGTGATAGTGATTTCTGTTGTGGCTGTACTGGCCGGACAACCTCCAGCTGCCGGAATAGTATATGTCACAGTATAAGTACCTGCTGCAACATTAGTAGGTGTAAATGCTCCTGTTGAAGTATTAATTTTTGAAGCAAGATCTCCCGTTGCGGTGAATGTTCCACCAGTATAAGCATTGGTTCCCGAAAGGGTAGGAGTTTGTGCTGTATTTAAAGATTTACAATATGGCCCGGCATAGGAAATTGTAGCGGTAGGTGTTTGAGTGACAGTTACAGTAGCTGCAGAGGATAAACTGGTATTTGAACAAGTGGGTGAATCCAGATTCGTTATACCTGTTAAGGTAAAAACAGTATTAGCTGTAAGATTTCCTGAGGCTATGGTTGCAGTACCGGAGGTGCCTATATCTACTGTTAATCCTGTTTGTGTTCCTTTTCTATAGGTAACTCTTGAATTTGGTGTGCCGGTAATAGTTAAATTGGTAGAAGAGCCGGTACAAATTGCTGCAGGGGTTGCTATGGATGCTGTTGGGGAATCTTTAAAGGAAATGATCATTTGATCTTCACCAGTTCCACAGGGCCTGTTACTTCCTCCCCCAGTTGGAGGAGGTACTTTAAGTGTGATGGTGATACTGTTCTGAAGTGTATCGGCTGCGCTTGGTGTATAGGTAATAGTATAATTTGTGGGAATATTTTTATTTCCTGGAGGTACATTTCCAAAAGCTCCAGTACCAGTTGATGTAAAATTAGGGGTGAGTCTATCTGAACTCCCAAATGATGCCTGTACATCAATTGAAATAGGATTTCTTACCCGGCACACAGTTTTATCTTGACCAACATTTGTTAATATAAAATTATTAACTCTTATGTCTGAAAAGGTGCTTGTCTGGACACTTTGCCCACAGACGTTGGTAGCCCTAACAGAAACATTTTCGTCTTGATAGCGGGCGTTGGCAGTTACTCTTACAGTAATGGATCGTGTATTTGCTCCTGCAGTAATTTCCCAGCCAGCAGGTAAACTCCATGAATAGCCTGTAGCTCCTGTTACTGCAGAAACCGTAAAAGTTATACCTTCTGACGGAGGACAAATGTTAGTATTATTGCCCAAACTTGAAGTTATAGTACCAGGGTTAGCTGGAACTCCCGAAGTAACAGTGATATTTTTAGTTGCAGCAACACTTTCACCACAATCATTTTTTGCCTTTACACTTATAGTTCCGGCTCCGGTTCCCGAAGTAACAGTGACTGTTCTGCTTCCCTGACCATTAGTGATATTCCAGCCCGGAGCACTCCAAACATATTCTGTCGCATATTGCACATCAGGTATAGTAAAGGTTAATCCTGCAGTGGAGGCACAAACATTATTGGGTCCCTGAATAGTAGCAGTCATTGTGGGTGAGGGTGGTCTAATAGCTACCTGAATAGCCTTTTTTGCACTTGTGCCGCAACCATTTGTTGACTGGACAGAAATAGATCCTGTGCCTGAATTTGCCGAAGTTATGGAAATTGTATTCGTCGTGCTGGTTCCACTCCAACCATTTGGAAGAGTCCAGATATACCTTGTTGCTCCAGCGACTTCATTCACTGTAAAAGTTTCAGCCACTCCGGGACAAACATCAGTAAGTGGTGAAATAAATTCGGGTACTGCGGGAGTTCCCGCATCTACTGTTACGCTCAATTCTCGCACATCACTATCATCACAATCATTCATGGCAATAACACTAATGTTGCCTCCTGCTGTTCCCGTGTTTACGCTAATACTTCTGGAGGTGCTAGTGCCTGTCCATCCTGTGGGTAAAGTCCAAGCATAAGATGTTGCTCCTGTAACTGCGGCAACGCTGTAAGTTTGAGAAATTCCGGGACACACTGCGGCATTGCCGGTAATTGTAGCAGGAGTTGCAGGTTTCCCGGGCTTCAACGAAACATTTAAAGTTTTTTTAGTACTGGAGCCACAAGTATTTTTTGCCTGTACAGAGATGTTACTGCTGCCGGAGGTATTAGTGGTAACCGAAATATTAGGCGCAGTGGTGGTTTGGGTACTGCCATCAGGCAATGTCCAGATGTATTCCGTAGCACGAGCTACTGCGGAAATACTGTAATCAGCAGAAACCCCAGGACACACAGATGTAGGTCCTGAAATAGCTCCCGGTTGTGAGGGAGTTGCATCCTGAACAGTGACATCTAAAGTCTGAAATTCGCTATTTCCACACTCATTTTTAGCTCTTACTTTTATTGTAGCGTTACCTGTATTTCCTGAAGTAACTGTTATAGAATTTGTGGTGCTGGTACCCGACCAACCGGAAGGAAGTTGCCATTCATAAGATGTTGCGTTTGCAACAGAGCTAATTTGATATACTAATCCTATTGAACCTGGACAAATTGTAGTCTCGCCGCTTACAGTTCCTGGAGTTGCAGGGGGACCGGCTTTTTCACTAATTGTTATAGTGTTTGAAAGGATTGGATCTGTACAGGGCACAGATGAATCAACCCACAACTGAATGTTGTCTCCGGCGACTAGACTACTACTGGAAAATGTATTGCTGGTTCCTTGGGAAGTGCCGTTGACCCTCCATTCATACTGTGAGCCACTTCCAATATTAGATTGTGAGGAAATAGTAAAACTCACTGTCTGGCTTGGGCAAATGTTAGAGTTATTTGCAGATATGGTAGCAGAAACTGTGCGTATTGGATTTACAGTAATGGGAACTTCACTACTTAGTGCAGGACAATTAGTTTGACCTCCAGACGAGGAGGTGACCCTTACTCTCACTCTTTGACCATTTGTTAAGGAGCTAATTGTAAAAGTAGGATTTGTTTCATTTTCAACTTCATTTCCATTAATTAACCACTGGTATTGCAGAAGAGAACCCCCTGTTTGATTTGCGGTAAATGTAATCGACTCCCCCGCACAAATTATGGTTCCCGGGTTTGCAGTTACCCCTACAGATGTTGGACACTGCCCAACCACCTCCATCGGAGCCAGGAAAAATAGTATAATCCATATAGAAGGGAAAAGTAGATTTTTTACCATATTCGATGCCGTTATATGCCGTTATATGCCGTTAAGTAGGGGTGGTAAAACTCTGAGGCAAAGAGTTTTAATAATCTAAAGTACTGTATATTTAGGGGAAGGATGGAAGTTTTCGACGAAGCTCCTAATTACTCGTTCAGCGCATTTCTCCGGAAGAAGCGCTCAAAGTTTTGTATTATTTTTTGTAGGTAAGGGATTTCATTTTAAACTATTTTCCCTGTAAGTGCTTCAGCAAAAGACAATAAATTGTGGCCACAAAAAAACCCCGGAGAATTATTCCCCGGGGTTGATATTATAATGGTATTCTTCTGGTTTTATTCGCCCATAAATGGGTATCGGTAATCTGTTGCCGGAACAAAAGTTTCCTTAATCAATCTCGGGGAAACCCATCTAAGGAGATTTAATTTAGAGCCTGCCTTGTCATTGGTTCCGCTCGCACGTGCTCCTCCAAAGGGTTGTTGTCCCACAACAGCTCCGGTAGGCTTATCATTAATATAGAAGTTACCTGCAGAATTCTGAAGTCGTTTTGTAGCTTTTTCGGCCTCATAACGGTCTCCTGAAAATATTGCTCCTGTTAATCCATACATGTTTTGATCAACCAGGTCCAAAGTTTCCTCCCATTTATTTTCTTCATATACATAGATGGTCACTACGGGTCCAAATAATTCGGTACACATAGTTTCGTAGGTTGGGTTGGAAGTTACAATTACTGTTGGCTCTATAAAATAACCTTCAGATTTATCATAATTACCTCCCACGATAATTTCAGAATCTTTGTCTTCTTTAGCCTGATCTATATACTTTGCCAGTTTGTCAAAAGAAGCTTCGTGAATCACCGCTGTGATGAAGTTCGACATATCTTCCGGCGATCCCATTTTAAAGGATTTCACATCTTCTATAACAAAGTCTTTTATCTCCGGCCAAAGGTTCTTCGGAAGATAAACTCTGGAAGCCGCGCTACATTTTTGTCCCTGGAATTCAAAAGCTCCCCTCGAAATTGCTGTGGCTACTTGTTTTGCATTTGAAGTGGGGTGGGCGATTATAAAATCTTTTCCTCCTGTTTCTCCAACAATTCTTGGATAGGATTTGTATTTATGGATATTCTTTCCAATCTCGGCCCAAATATTTTTAAACACGGTGGTGCTTCCGGTATAGTGGATCCCTGCAAAGTCTGGACTGTCCAGCACTACATCTGTAATCATTTGCGGGTCACCCATCACCATGTTAATTACACCATCGGGGACTCCTGCTTCTTTAAATACTTCCATTATCACCTGTGCAGAAAATATCTGACTATCACTTGGTTTCCATATGGCAACGTTCCCCATTAAAGCAGCACTTGACGGAAGGTTTCCTGCAATTGCGGTAAAATTAAATGGTGTTACAGCATAAACAAAACCTTCAAGAGGGCGGTATTCTATGCGATTCCAGTTTCCTTCAGAAGATTCTGGTTGCTCGTCGTAAATTTGTGACATATATTCTACATTAAAACGTAGAAAATCACAAAGTTCACAAGCCGAATCAATTTCAGCCTGGTAAATGTTCTTTGACTGGCCAATCATAGTGGCTGCATTTATTCTTGCCCGGTAAGGCCCCGCAATTAAGTCGGCAGCTTTAAGAAATACAGCTGCACGGTGTTCCCAATCCAAATCAGCCCATTTTTTTCGGGCCTTTAAAGATTCTTCAATGGCTTTTTCAATATGGTTCTTACTGGCCTTATGGTAGACGCCTAAATCATGTTTGTGATCGTGCGGTGGGTGCATGGTATTAGTGTCGCCGGTTTTGATTTCTTCAGAACCAATATAAAGCGGCACTTCCATCCTGGTGTTATATAATTCTTTATATGTTTTTAATACTTCTTCTCTCTCCGGAGTTCCTGGTGCATACGATTTTACTGGTTCGTTTGTCGCAACAGGGACGTGAAAAAATCCTTTTCCCATATTATATTCTAATTTTTTTATTTGATTATACTAGAGTTCTAAAGATAAAAAATTTCAGCGGCTTTGGGGTATGCTGAATGCCTATTCACGAAAGCTTAACTTTTTATGTAGTTTTGAAAGATAAAAATGAAGAAAAATGTGCACGGTTACTCTTGTTGCTAATCCTGAAATAACCAGTGGTTTTATTTTAACCTCGAACAGGGATGAGGCCGTGGGAAGAGAAACCTTAGCTCCCGATTGGGAAATATATGAAGGTGTTAAGCTGTTTTTTCCGAAAGATGCTGTTGCAGGTGGAACCTGGATTGGATTGAGTGAAAGGAAAAGATCAGTATGTCTTATGAATGGCGGTTTTCGTACTCACATCAGGAAAGAATCGTACCGCAAAAGCAGGGGAGTAGTGGTCAAAGATTTCCTTTCTGCTGAAGATGTACAATCTACTATTAAAAATTACAATTTTGAAGGTATCGAACCTTTCACGATAATTATTCCAGACTGGAATAAGAAATTGAAGTTCCTAGAGTTTGTGTGGGATGGAAATCATAAACATTCCAGGAATTTCCCGTTGACAGCCCATATCTGGTCCTCTTCACCGCTTTATTCTGAAGAAATGAAAGCTTTAAGGCAGCAGTGGTTTACTAAAATTCAAGATAAAGGAGATTTAAATGCTGAAAAGCTGCTGAAGTTCCATCACACCGCCGGGATTGGTGATAAAAACGTAGATCTTGTAATGGATAGAGGTTTTCTGAAGACGCAGAGCATCACACAGGTCGAAAATTGCCATTTTAAGGCACGCTTCTGGTACAAAGATTTAAATAAATCACTAATAACCGAAAAGGAAGTAGATTTTCAATTAATTTAAGGCAAAAGGAGCGCTTAGCTTGAATATAGGGATTTTTACTCTAAAGTTTCGGGTAGAAGTAAAATTTACCATGTTATAATGTCCGCTCATGGCTCCAAAAGGGCCATTAAGGAGGCATCCACTTTGGTAAGAGTGGCTTTCTCCGGGTTTTAGAATAGGTTTTTCACCAATTACTCCTTCACCCTGCACAATTTCGGTTTTATTTAAAGCATCTTTGATCTTCCAGAAACGGGAAGTGAGCTGCACAGAATCATTGCTTTGATTTTCAATAGTAATACGATAACCAAAAGCAAAACGCATTTTGTACTCCTTAAAGAATACTCCTTCAAAGTCTGTTTCAACCGAAATTTTTATACCACGTGTTACCTGTTGGGTCATGTTCTAATAGATAGCAAAAGATGCAAGCAAAGCTAATCCTGTTGTTACTATCGCTAAAATAAAGAATATTGTAGTTAGCAATACGAACTTTAGAACGGTTTTAACACGTCCCTGGTTATAAAATTTTCTTAAAGCTTTGTAGAGATAGATAACAAAAGTGATCCCGGCAATAGTAGTTCCCCAGTCCCCGGAAATTAAATAATCGAAAAATAGTGCAAGGGAATATAACACGAAAAAGGTGGTTTGTACATGAAAAGCAAAAATAAGATGCTCCATATAGTTAAAAGGTCTTCGTATATAAAGCAGCCAGATAAAAAGGGCAAATATCGGCAGGTAGAAGAAAATTATAAAAGGTAACTTATTAATAAAATAAGTGATAAAAACCTGTGGATTATCCATTAATAAGTTCCAGTCTACAGCTTTTTTGTAAAGCCACTGATTGTAATTAGAATGAACGTAATTAAGGCTGTCCATTGCTCTTGTGGCATTAGCAATATTTGTTTCTTTATAAAATTCTGAAAAAACATTGAACCTTTTTGAACTGGAGTTATTCAGACTCATCGTGTCGAGTACTTCCTGTGAGACGTAAACTTCTTTATAAGATGGTTCTCTTTGTAAGGCTACGGCAAGGGAATCTGTAGTTAGCTGTTGATCTCTTAAACCAGGAATTTTTCTGAAGTTTTCATTAATCTTATTAAGACTGTCCTGCGGCACACGAGCCGGCTCTTCCTGTAGATTTGTTTTGTTATTATCAAAATCCATATCTTCCAGGGAGCTTGTAAAACTCATGATCAGAAAGAAAATAATAGAAGCACTTAGGTAAAACCGGAAAGGGTTGGCGTAGCGAGCTCTTTTGCCCTGGATATAATCTTTGGAAATTTTGCCGGGCTGAAAAAGCAAAGCCTTCAATGTACGCTGGAACCGGGAGTCGTAGGCAAATATTCCGGAGAAAAATTCAGAAAAGAAATCGTCGAAGTTTAGTTTTTTCGTGCTGTTTAATTGTCCGCAGTTAGAACAGTAAACATCACTGACGTCCAGGGGTTGACTGCAGTTAAGGCATTCTTCACCGCGATACTTCCGCAGAGCACGATTATTTTTCATGGATTGCTAAAAAATTAGTTGCTGATATTTACTGAATTTGCAGTGCCCAAACCTATAACCCTGTCGTATCGTGCCCCGGGCATCCGGTAATAAACAATAACCTGATATTCATTTTCTGTTTCATCAAAATTTCCGCTAATAAAACCTTCATTTAAAACACCATTGGGTTCAAGTAGAACATACTTATAATTGTAAAAACCCTGCTTAAACAAACGCACTCCTTCATACAAACCTGTTTCTTCATTAAAGCTAAGCCTTGTAGTCTCATCTAACACGAAATTATTAAATTTTCCGTAGAGATGTATTTCACCATCGTCCAGTGCGTCATAATTTTTTAGCTGAAAGTGGACCCAAACGTATTCCGCTTCAATATCTGAATTGTTTCCCCTGAGATTTCTAATCACAAAACCTCCATTAATATCTGGATTAAAGGTGTAGGGTTCACCAGCCCTTGTAAAATCCGGAAATAAATAATGGTGATATAGTTCGTTAACTTCAACAAAATTTATGTCGGCTGTGGTTGCCCTTAATTCTTTATTGTCAAATTGAATATATTCATTACCGCCCCAAAAGGAAGTCTCCTCATCATATTTGTATACCAGTTCGTTTCCTATGGTGTATTGGGGAGGTACATTTTTAATGGCTGTTTTTAGATTGTGATTTTGGAGAATAAGCACTTTTACATTCTGCTCCGGATTCTTGAGCAGCAGATCGGGAGAATTGATGCTAAAGTTAACCACCTGTTTTTGATCAATAAAGTTTATGTTTCTGGACCTTTTAATGGCGACTCCCACTTGCGCGATAGGCTGGTACACTATAAACTTCCTGGAGAAAACCAGTTCCCTTTCAGCGCTAAAAATTTTGATCATGTAGTTTCCGGTAACCTTAAAATTTCCGGTGTCACTGTTAGGGATTTGTAATTCGTAATGAGAGAAAGGCTGAAGTGTGTTCAGTGAATTTTGATAATTAAAAATCCTAATATCGTCAAAGCCTTCCAGATACTCAGATTTGGTGAGTTGGGATAGGCTCCAGTCGTAATTATAATGTTCTATAGTGTAATAATAATCTGCCTCATCCCCAATTATATCGTCAAAACTGAGGTGGAGTTCTTCTCCTAACTGCAAAATAGGATTGCCACTCTGGATGCCATTGCTGCCGCTTAAGCGGATACTGCGGATGTAGTTTGGCGGGAGGATTTCCAGTACTTCCTGGGAATACAGATAGCAGTTAAGGCCAAAAAAAAGGTACAGAATAAGAAAAATTTTCATGGTTTAAATATAAAGACAAATTTGCAACTGATGATCAGGAAGTTTTTCGGCATCTTTTTTAACAGTTACGCAGGGTAAAATTCTTTTAATTGTTGGGAAAAATGAGGTTTAAAATTCCTAAATTTGCACCACTTAAAAACCAAATTTTTAACATACACCCCATCCTATGTCAAAAGACATTCGAATCAAAAGAGGTTTATCTCTTAAATTAGTAGGAGAGGCGGAAAAGGAACTTTTAGAGGCTCCAAGGTCGAAGACCTACGCTATTAAGCCACCAGATTTTCACACAGTTGTACCAAAAACGGTTGTAAAAGAAGGGGCTAAACTTCTAGCTGGTGACGAAATTTTCTTCTCGAAGTATACCGGCGAAGTTCGTTTTACCAGCCCGGTTAGTGGTACCATTAAAGAAATTAAACGTGGTGCTAAACGGAAGATTATGGAGATCATTGTAGAAGCAGATTCGCAGGATTCTTATAGGGAGTTCGGTAAGATGGATGCTTCTTCAGCTAGTGCAGACGATGTAAGAGAGAGAGTTCTCGGAAGCGGTTGCGGCGCCTTTATTAATCAAAGGCCTTACGATATAATCGCTGATCCTAAGGATACACCAAAAGCTGTGTTTATTTCAGCAGTTTCTACTGCTCCTTTAGCTGCCGACAAAGGCTTTATAATTAAAGATAAGGTGGCTGCTTTTCAGGAGGGGGTTAATGCGCTTGCAAAATTAACAGATGGTATTGTTCATCTTTCGGTAGATGAGAGCTCTGCTGCTTATCTTAAAGATATAAAAGGTGTTGAATTGCATCATGTGAAAGGTCCTCATCCCGCCGGTAATGTGGGTGTTCAAATCCATAAAATAGACCCTATAAACATAGGTGAAAGGGTATGGACGGTTTCTCCGGAGGATGTTGCTATAATAGGAAACGTTTTTCTTACAGGGAGATATATTGCAGACCGTACTATAGCTGTTGCCGGGAGTGAAGCTGAAAACAGGAAGTACTTCAAAACCAAAATCGGGGCTAATGTTACCGACCTTATAGGGGAGGTTGCTGATAGTGTCAGGATTATTTCCGGAGACGTACTCACAGGTCAAAAGCTGTCAAATCATCAATATATTGGTTTTTATGATAACGAAGTTACCTTGATTCCTGAAGGTAACAATTACAGGATGTTTGGATGGCTTCCCTTTACTTATAATAATATCCATTCCAATTCCCGTACATCCCTTTCGTGGTTAAGTAGTAAGAAATTTAAGCCTACCACCAATTTAAACGGAGAAGAACGTGCTCTTGTAGTTACCGGTGAAATGGAAAAAGTTCTTCCTATGGATATTTATCCTATGCAGTTAATAAAAGCCTGCTTGGCAGGTGATATTGAAAAAATGGAAAGCCTGGGTATATATGAAGTTGCTCCTGAAGATTTCGCTCTTGTGGAATATGTAAATACTTCCAAAATTGAGATTCAGGAAGTTATTCGTTTAGGGTTAGATTTAATGATTACGGAAGTAGGATAAAAAGAATTTCAACTATGGAATGGATTAGACAGAGATTAGATAAAATTAAAGAACCATTTGCAAAAGGTCGTAAATACGAGAAGTTTGCTCCTGCAATTAATGCGCTGGACACTTTTCTTTTTACACCTAATCATACTACTCAAAAAGGAGCTCATATTAGGGATGCTGTAGATTTAAAAAGAGTAATGATTACGGTTGTGCTGGCTCTTGTTCCTGCATTAATTTTTGGAATGTGGAATACTGGTTACCAGCATTATTATCAATTGGTAGAGGCAGGTGTGATCGCGGACTTCACCTTCTTGGAAGCTTTGGGCCATGGTGCTTTAAAAGTTCTACCTATGGTGGCTGTATCTTACGGTGTAGGACTGGGAATTGAATTTGCTTTTGCAGTTTTTAGAGGCCACGAAGTTAACGAGGGTTACCTGGTTACGGGACTTTTAATACCAATGATCATGCCTGTGGATATTCCGCTTTGGATGGTTGCATTGTCTGTTATTTTTGCAGTATTGATCGGGAAAGAAGCATTTGGTGGGACAGGGATGAATATTCTTAATCCCGCACTTACAGCGAGAGCATTTGCATTCTTTGCTTATCCCACATATATGTCTGGTAACGAAGTTTGGGTTAGTGATGCTTATACAATAGATGCTATTTCAGGAGAAACTATTCTTGGAACACTTGCGGCAGGTGAAGAGGTTGCTTATAATGCAATGAGTATGTTTACCGGTGTGATCCCGGGTTCTATTGCAGAGACTTCTACGCTCTGTATCCTGGCCGGAGCTTTGCTTCTTGTTTTGACGAAAGTGGGAAGCTGGAGGATTATCCTCAGTGCTTTTATAGGAGCTGCAATAATGGGACTAATATTTAATGCCTTGCCTGCTATGGGACTGGAAGGAAATGAACTGACTAACTTTCCATGGTATCAACATCTTATTGTGGGTGGACTTGCCTTCGGAATTGTTTTTATGGCAACAGATCCGGTTTCTGGTGCGCAAACTCTGAAAGGGATGTGGATTTACGGATTCCTGATTGGTTTTCTCTCCATCATGATACGGGTGTTCAACCCTGCTTATCCTGAAGGGGTGATGTTGGGGATTTTATTGATGAACGTTTTTGCTCCTACAATAGACCACTATGTAATTCAATCTAATGTGAAGCGACGAAAGAAAAGAATAAATACTACTAACGCTCAAGTTGAAACAGCAGTTTAGTTATGGAAGAAAAATCAGTAAATAAAACGAATAGTAACGGCTATACCTTTCTTTTTGCTATAATAATGGTATTGGTTGTGGCATCGGTTCTGGCCTTTACTGCCACCTCGTTACAGCCTACGCAATACGAAAATGTGCGCCAGGAAAAAATGCAAAGTATCCTTAACACCATTGGTGTTGAAACAGACCGCGCCGGAGCCGAGGAATTGTATAACCAGTATATTACAGAAACCGTCGCGCTACAGCCAGACGGTTCCATAGATGAAGGGGTAGATGCTTTTGCCGTGGATCTTGCTAAAGAGATTAAAAAAGACGGATCAGAGCAGATTTTTCCTCTTTATATTGCAAATTATGAAGGAGAGAAGTATTACATCATTCCTTTAAGAGGGAATGGATTGTGGAATGCAATTTTTGGGTACATCTCATTACAGGATGATATAAATACTATAAAAGGTGCAACTTTTGATCATCTTGGTGAAACTCCGGGATTAGGAGCTCAAATTACCAAAGCCTGGTTTAGGGAAAGCTTCGCAGGTAAGAAAATCTATAATGAAGCGGGAATGCTAGAAGGAGTTTCGGTAGTAAAAGGAGGTGCTTCTACAGATCATGAGGTAGATGCTATCTCAGGTGCGACAATTACAGGAGATGGGGTTTCTGATATGATTTCCGAAAGGTTAGAGCACTATTTACCATTTTTCGAAGAGCAGAGAGACATTAATATTACAGAGTAATTATGGCTAAAGACAATAACCTTACTTCCGAAGAGAAGGAAGCGAAAAAACAAGAAATGATCTTATTCCTGTCAGATTCTGAGGAGAAAGAAAGTTTCTTGTCTAAAAACAACAGAAAATTATTAACCGATCCTCTGGATGATGATAACCCAATTACCGTACAGGTACTTGGTATATGTTCAGCATTGGCGATTACGGTGCAATTGGAGCCGGCGGTGGTTATGGCTATTGCAGTAATGGCAGTAATGGCATTTAGTAACATCATAATATCGATGCTGCGTAATATGATTCCCAGCCGGATCAGGATTATTGTTCAGCTGGTAGTTGTGGCATCTCTTGTGGCGCTTGTAGACCAGGTCTTACGTGCATATGCCTATGATGTTAGTAAACAATTATCCGTATTTATCGGTTTAATTATTACAAACTGTATTGTAATGGGACGTCTCGAGGCGTTTGCACTTGGAAACGGAGTTTATAAATCTTTTCTTGATGGTATTGGTAACGCTGCTGGATATGGATTAATTCTTATTATTGTTGCTTTCTTCAGGGAGTTGCTTGGTTCTGGGAAACTCTTTGGATACGAAATACTGGGACATCAGGGGACAAGTGCGGCAGATTCCACAGGGCTTTATGCAATGGGTTATGAGAATAATGGATTGATGTTGCTTTCACCCATGGCTTTAATTGTTGTGGGGCTTATAATCTGGGTTCAGAGAGCACGTAACCGTAAACTTATTGAAGAGTAAAATCAGAGCGCTAGAGCTTAAAGAAAGATATTATGGAATATGTAAATTTATTTGTACGAAGTATTTTCATAGAAAATATGATTTTCGCCTACTTCCTTGGGATGTGTTCCTACCTGGCAGTATCGAAAACGGTAAAAACAGCTGTGGGATTAGGTGCAGCGGTAATTTTTGTTTTAACTATTACAGTACCTATTAACTACTTACTTGATAATTACCTGCTTCAGGCTGGAGCTTTAAAATGGCTTGGAGATGATTTTATAAGTGTAGACCTAAGTTTCCTTAGTTTTATTATGTTTATCGCGGTAATCGCATCTATGGTTCAGCTTGTGGAGATGATAGTTGAGAAATTCGCTCCGGCATTATATGGTGCCTTAGGTATTTTCCTTCCGCTAATTGCTGTAAACTGTGCAATTTTGGGAGGAGCTCTATTTATGCAGCAAAAAGAATTTAGCTACGTAACAGAGGCAATAACGTATGGCTTCGGAAGTGGAATTGGTTGGTTTTTGGCAATCCTTGCTATCGCTGCTATTCGTGAGAAAATTGCCTATTCAAACGTACCTGCACCGCTTAAAGGCCTCGGGATTACATTTATTATTACGGGATTAATGGCTATAGGCTTTATGAGCTTTATGGGAATTAAATTATAATCGCAAAACAAGGACAATGACAGTTATAATCGCAAGTGTAGTTGTATTTTTAGTATTAATACTTTTACTGGTTTCCGTTTTATTGGGCGCTAAGGCCAAATTAATGCCTTCCGGTCCTGTTAGTATTAATGTAAATAATGAAAAGGACATAGAAGTAGGCTCAGGTGGTACGCTGCTGTCTACTTTGGGAGAAAGTAAACTGTTCCTTCCTTCTGCCTGTGGTGGTGGCGGAACCTGTATCCAGTGTAAATGTATTGTCAAAGAAGGGGGCGGGGCGATTCTTCCTACTGAAGAACCCCACTTTACCAGGAAAGAAATTGCCGACGGTTGGCGGCTTGGTTGCCAGGTAAAGGTGAAGAACGACATGAAGATTACCATTCCTGAAGAAGTTTTCGGAATTAAAAAATGGGATGCTACAGTTGTAAGAAATTATAATGTTGCTTCTTTCATTAAGGAATTCGTTGTTGAAATTCCTGAAGTGATGGATTATAAAGCTGGTGGTTATATTCAAATAGAAATTCCTAAGACGGAAGTGAAATTTGAAGATATGGATATTACAGCTCACCCTGAAGAACATGAAACTCCGGATAAGTTTAAAGATGAGTGGGATAAATTTAAATTATGGCCATTAGTCATGAAGAACCCGGAGACAGTTGAAAGAGCCTATTCAATGGCTTCTTACCCTGCTGAAGGGCGTGAGATCATGCTGAACGTACGTATTGCTACTCCACCTTTCGATCGTGCAAAAGAAGGTTGGATGGATGTAAATCCCGGAGTTGCTTCTTCATATATTTTCAGTTTGAAAAAAGGTGACAAGGTTGTTATTTCAGGACCTTATGGTGAATTCTTTATTAATGAGAGTGAATCTGAAATGCTATATGTAGGTGGTGGAGCCGGAATGGCGCCAATGCGATCACACCTTTATCACCTTTTCAGAACATTAAAAACCGGTAGAAAAGTAACTTACTGGTATGGAGGTAGGTCTAAAAGAGAATTATTTTATACAGAACACTTTAGGGCATTAGAGAGAGATTTTCCTAATTTTAAATTCTACCTGGCGCTTTCTGAACCAGCTGAAGAAGATAACTGGAAAGTAAAAGAAAGTCTTGATGATGAAGGAGATGGCTTTGTAGGATTTATTCACCAGGTGGTAATCGATAATTATTTGTCACACCACGAAGAACCGGAAGAAATTGAGCTATACTTCTGTGGTCCTCCATTAATGAACAAAGCTGTTCAGAAAATGGGTGAAGACTTCGGAATGCCACCAGAGAATATTAGATTTGATGACTTTGGAGGTTAAAATATAATCCCGCTTCGGCGGGATTTTTTTATCTTTAGCTATGCCGAAATTAAATGAACAGGAATTACATAACCTGGCAATGAATATTGTGGGAAAAGATCTTGAGGATAATGGATATGATTTTCTCGGGGTGAATTCTAAGCTTAAGAGAAATCCACAGTTCGTAGCGCTTAAGAATACTAAGTTGCATTTTGTAATTGTCCGTGCCATACAATATCCGGATGATCCGAAAAACTTTGATCGGATCTTTATGGAGACTATCAAAGAACATGCACTCAAATTTAATGCGCGCACCTTCTATGCAGGCGTAGGATTGGCAAATTCAGCAGATTATGAAAAACCTATTACCAGTGAAGAAGATTATGTCGTTAATTATCAGGGTTGGCAGGAAGTCTAGTATTATAAAAAGAAGCTTTCTTTTTCTGTTCCTTGTTGTTGGCTTTATTAGTTGTTCTGAAGATCACCCCGAAATGTATACTGCTTCAGGAGCTGCACTGGGGACAACATTTCATATTTCCTTTTTTTCCGATGAAGAGCTCGATGTAGAGTCTTCCCTCCATTCCATTTTTAGGGTAATCAATAATTCCATGAGTACATATCAGGAAGATTCTGATATTTCGAGGATTAATGATGGGGAGACTTTAATTGTTGTAGACAGCAATTTTGTGGAAGTGTTTAATTCTTCAAAAAAGATATTTAGAGAAAGTAAAGGCTATTTCGACCCGACTGTCGGGCTACTGGTGAACGCCTATGGATTTGGCCCGGAAGGTTATGCAAAGAACCCTCAGGACCACGAAATAGATTCGCTAATGCAGTACGTTGGCTTTAATAAAATAAAGCTGACACCAGCCCGCAGGATCGAAAAAGAATATCCTGAAGTTTATCTGGATTTCAATGCAATTGCCAAAGGCTATGCTATAGATGTTATTGCTCTTTATTTTAATAATAATAATATTGATAACTATCTTATTGAGCTGGGCGGTGAACTGGTAGCAAAAGGTCGTAATATCGAGAGCAACAACCCCTGGAGGGTTGCAATAGATGATCCGAGGCAGGAAAAGGGAGAGCGTACTTTTCAGACCGTTTTGGCACTGGAAAACCGTGCTCTGGCAACTTCGGGTAATTACAGGAAGTTCAGGGAAGATACAGTTACAGGTGAAGCTTATGTGCATACTATAAACCCTTTAACAGGAAAGGCCCAGCAGAGCAATTTACTCAGTGCCTCTGTTCTGGCAGAGAATTGTACGCTTGCAGATGGTTACGCCACTGCTTTTATGGCACTTGGACTGGAAAAGTCACAAGAGATGCTGGAGAGAATAGAAGGTGTGGATGTGTATTTTATTTATGCTGAAAATAATAATGAAATGGCTGTCTATGCTTCTGAAGGTTTCAAAGAGCAACTTCAGAAATAAAACTATTTGGTGCACACTGGTATAAGCTCTCCCTTAGCAAGTCGATATTTGTCAATTTCAGAAGGTGACAGGTTTGCGGTCATATCTACTTCTTCAACTTTAAACCCGATATTTCTTAATTTGTCAAAGTAATCCCTTCCGTAGATTCTAACATGGTCATATTGGCCAAAAATGCGTGCTCGCTCCTTTTTATCGGTAATAGAATCGTCTTCAAAGGTGTTTTTTCGGTTTAAATCCTGCGGAATTTGTAGAATAGCGGTTCCACCGGGCTTTAAAACTCTGTAAAGCTCCTTCATGGCCCGTGTGTCATCAGGAATATGCTCCAAAACGTGATTACAGAGGATAAAATCATAAGCATTATCATCAAAAGGCAAGTTATTGATATCTGCTTTTACATCAGCCAGTGGAGAGTTGAGATCTGTGGTAGTATAGTCGATATTTGCCAATTTCCGGAAGCGGCTGTAAAAAGCCTGCTCCGGGGCGAAGTGAAGTACTTTTAGGTCTTCAGTAAAAAAAGAAGTTTTTCTCTCCAGATATATCCAAAGGAGCCGGTGACGTTCTAAGGATAGCGTAGAGGGAGAAAGAACGTTTTCTCTCTGCTTGCCGTAACCATAAGGCAAAAACTTAGAAAAACTCCTGCCGTCTATAGGATCTGTATAGCGTGTGCCGCTTAAAGCAGTTCTTAATGCTGGACGAATTAAATAACTGAAACGAATAAGGAGGGGACGCGGAATAGTGTTGAGGAAGAACTTAAAAACTCTTTTCATTCACTTTGGAAGTTATGATTTTAGCTGAAGGTTTCATTCTTTGAAGACAGACCTCTAAACTTCAATGTCTCCCCAGTTTTCTCCGGATTTAATTCTGTACAACTGCATTTCTGAAACGCCGAATTGCTTGGCAAGAACTTTGATCCTGGTCTTTCTATCCGGATCAAGCAATTTCTTTTTAAGTATAACGGCCTGCGCATAAGAAAGCTTGGAGTATGAGACTACTTTACGTAGTTTTCTCTTATGCTTATTTTCTTTAACTTTAGGACTATTGTATTGATGTTGCACCCACTCTTCTTTTGTTGCCCAGGCCAGATTTTCTGCCCTGTTGTCGTCCTTTTCAAAATTCTTGTGGATTACGTATTTGTCATCTTCGTTTTTCTTCAGAAAAAGTTCGGCTACAATTCTATGGATGTAATACGTTTTGTGTTTTCCGTTTTTTAGTTTAACGGCAAAATTAAGGTATCCGCCAACTCGGCCGCCCTTCATCAAATCCCCTTTTGGATTCTTCAAAAAACTTATAATTCTTCCAAAGTTGGAAACCCGGTATATAAACCTGTCCTGCCATTCTTCTTTATGCAGGCTTTTCCAGCTCTCGTTTCTATAGTCCCTGATCATAGATTTTTGATCTAAATTCGTCTTCTTCGTTACTTTTTATACCCAAAGCATCATAGATGTATTTAAAAGTAGAGAGTAGTTCTGGCCTGCCGTCCATAAGGGCAACATCATGTTCGAAATGGGCGCTTGGTTTATCGTCTGCTGTTAAAATAGTCCAGCCGTCAGGCAGTTGTTTGATTCTTTTGGTTCCAAGGTTAATCATAGGTTCTATAGCCACGACCATGCCTTCAACAAATTTCTTTCCTTTGCCGCGTTTGCCGTAATTTGGCATTTCCGGATCTTCGTGCATTTTTCTCCCGAGGCCGTGGCCCACTAATTCCCGCACTACACCATAACCGTGATTTTCAGTGTAATTTTGAATAGCAAAAGCAACATCACCCACACGATTTCCGATCTTGAACTCACGAATTCCCTCATAAAGGGATTCTTTGGTAATTCGCAGCAGTTCTTTGGTTTCCGGTGCAACTTCTCCCACTTCAAAAGTATAGGCATGATCTCCGTAAAATCCATTTTTTAGAGCCCCGCAATCAATAGAAATTATATCCCCGTTCTTAAGTGGGGTATCATTGGGAATTCCATGAACTACCTGTGCATTGGGACTCATGCAGAGGGAGTTTGGGAAATCGTACAGCCCCAAAAAAGCCGGCTCGGCTCCATTGTCGCGTATAAATTCTTCAGCTATTTTATCTAAGTGTAACGTAGTAACCCCGGGTTTGATCTCGGGAGCAAGTATTCCAAGAGTTTTGGAGACAACAAGGGCGCTTTCCCTCATTAACTCAATCTCTTCTCTTGTTTTAGGTATTATCATAATTTACTTTTCAGCCGGTCAAACAGTCCGGGTTTTTTCTTTTTAACTTTTATCTTCGGGGTCTTTTTGGTGGACAGTTTTTGATAAATTTCTCCCCACCCAACCATACCTCCAATGTTGCGGTCATCTATATAAATATCTGCAAGGATCTTTCTGCTAATAATGTTATCAAAATTTTCTTCAGGATAACTTTTGTTAACCGCATAAAATTCAATGCCTTTAGATTTACAGAATGCTACAGCCTCATCTAATTTGTCCCCATAACGGTACGTCCATAAAATAATCCTGTGGCCCTCTTCCTGAAACTTCTTGAGGGTTTCAAACGCAAACAGCAAGGGTTTTCCTATCTTCGGATATTTATTCTCGACAATAGTGCCATCAAAATCTATTGCAATTGTTAATGATCGTAGCATAAAATCAATAGCTTCTTTTTAATTCAGTTTTTCTGAATTTATTGTGCATAAGAATGGCTGTAGTCCTCTCCACTTACAATTTTTGCAATATCTTCTTCTATACTCTCCTGCGGATACTCTACAAACCTGTTTACTTCTTTACCGTTTTTATAAAAAATAATTGTCGGCACCCTCCTGGCATCTAAATCTTTTTCAATATTTCCTGGGACATCTTTGTTAGTGTCTACAGCAATAGCGGTTAATTGCTCCGTATCATAATCTGCCTCGTCCAGAATTTTAAAAAACTTCGGCGTTTCCCTTTTACTGTCTACGCACCAGGTTCCCATTACAAGTGTGATCTCATAATCTGAAATATTTTCCTTTATAGTCTGCATTGCCTCGTCCTTCGGGTCATAATCTGAGTAGCCAGATTCGAACCAGCGCGAAAAAGGTTCTTCCTCAAGTTCCTCTCTCTGGAATTCTCCCAACAACATATCCTTCTGATAAACTGCGGTGGGAGGTTCTCTATGAGGACCTAAAGAGAAAGAGGTTGTATTTTCTGAAGATTTTTCATTTTTAGCAACAGAGTTACTGCTTCCGCAACTGAGAAAAATGGCCAGAAAAAAAACGAGTAGTTTCTTCATTGTTAATTTTTTAGATTAGAGAATCCTGCGTCATTAGATCTGGCTTCTCTATTCCCATCAGTTTTAAAATAGTAGGCGCGATATCTCCCAGATTACCGTTCTTAATAGTTTTTATGTCTTTGTCCAGCAGGATTAGCGGCACCGGATTAGTGGTGTGTGCTGTATTTGGGCTGCCATCTGAATTAATCATAGTTTCACTATTACCATGGTCTGCAATAACGAGCACAGAGTAGTCGTTTTCCACAGCTGCTTCAGCTACATCTTTAGCACAGGAATCTACGGTTTCACAAGCTTTAACAGCGGCATCGAAAACGCCTGTATGGCCAACCATATCTGGATTCGCGAAGTTGAGGCATACAAAATCTGCCGACTCGCTTTTTAATTCCGGAATTATTTTATCCCGAATTTCGTAAGCACTCATTTCCGGCTGCAGGTCATAAGTGGCAACTTTAGGGGAGTTGCACATAATCCTGCTTTCTCCTTTAAAAGGTTTTTCACGTCCTCCGGAAAAGAAGAAAGTGACATGAGGATACTTCTCTGTCTCTGCAATTCTAATCTGTCTTTTGCCTGTATATTCTAATACTTCTCCCAAAGTAGTACTGATATTGTCCTTTTTAAAGACCACATTAACATTGGTGAAGTTATCGTCGTATTTGGTAAGGGTAACGTAGTACAACGGAAGTTTCTTCATGTTGTACTCAGGGAAATCTACTTGTGTAAGTGCCTGTGTTAGCTGTCGCCCTCTGTCTGTCCTGAAGTTAAAGAAAATCACTACTTCCTTTTCCTTAAGAGTGGCTACAGGATTTCCTGCGGCATCTGTCATTACGATAGGTTCTATAAACTCATCGCTAATGTCATTATCATAACTTTGCTGAATAGTTTCAGCGGCATTTGTTGATTTCTGGCCTATACCTTGAGTAATGAGATCATATGCTTTTTTCACTCTTTCCCACCTGTTATCACGATCCATTGCGTAATACCTTCCAATAACAGAAGCGAGTTTGGCATTGGTTTTTCCTAAGTGGTCTTCCAGTTCCTTGATAAAATCTTTTCCGGAGTGAGGATCTACATCACGGCCATCTGTAAAAGCATGTACATACTTGTCTTTTACTCCAAATTCCTCAGCGGCACTAAGTAGACCTTTTAAATGGTTAATATGGGAATGTACGCCGCCATCACTTAAAAGCCCCATAAAGTGAATAGGCTTATTGTTTTTAATAGCGTAGGTAAAAGCCTGTTCTAGTACAGGTTCATTAATAAGGGAATTTTTTTCTACAGCCATGTTTATTTTTACCAGGTCCTGGTAAACAATACGGCCCGCACCAAGGTTCATATGTCCTACTTCGCTGTTGCCCATCTGTCCTTCCGGAAGACCCACATTTAACCCGTCTGTCCTGAGCTGGGCACTCGGATAATTTTCCAAAATGGAATCTACGAATGGTGTTTTTGCTTTTGCGATTGCTGATACTTCCGGATCCTGGGTTATACCCCAACCATCCAGAATCATTAGTAAGACCTTTTTATTCATCTTGTGTTTTAAATTTAATTCCAAATATAAAAAACAATATTTTCGCCTGCTAAATAAGGCTTTAAAATGTTTCTTAAATCTCAGATCGTCAGGATCTATAATTAAACTTTATGAAATCCTGCACATCCGGGAGAGAACTTTTGGGATATCCCAACCCTGGTTGCAAAAAGCATTAACTTCTCTGAATTTTCTCTTATACCTGAATTTTAACATTTTCAGTGATTTTTCAGATACTAGAAATTTATGCACAACGTTATAAATTAATTGCCGTGCTTCTTCTAATCGCTTTAATTTTAATTAATTAGAAGCTAAAATGTTAAAGTTTCGTATTGGGGGCTTTTGAGCAGCAAATAACGAGAATATTTTGTATGTTGGCACAGCCTTTGGAATATATTAACAGGAATTTAAATAAAACCTATTTAAAATATGACGTATAGAATTTTGATTGTGATGGCGGTATTAGTTTTTTCATTTGCTTTTAAAAGCACGGAAAAACGAAATGAAAATGAGAAATCGAATGCGGTCAGTGAGATTGTGGCTACTGAAGCTTTAACCTTTAAAGAGGAAGTCGCAAATGCTTACGAAGCTTTTTCCAGAAAAAATATAAATCTTCCCACACTAGAGGTTTTTGAAAAAGGAATGAAGGGTTATTATAAACTGGAAAAACAGGGTGAGGTAACCAAGAAAATTCTTACTATAGTAGACTTTAATTTGTCTTCCAGCAAGAAAAGAATGTGGATTTTGGATATGGAAAATAAGGAAGTGCTATTTCATACCTATACGTCCCATGGTAAAAATACAGGTGGCGAATTCGCAAAAAAATTCTCAAACACTCTAAATTCCCTTCAAAGTTCCCTTGGATTTTACGTGACGGGAGAAACATATTACGGTAGTAACGGACTTTCTCTTTTTATCGACGGAAAGGAGAAAGGATTTAACAGCAACGCCAGGAAACGTTATGTTGTAATTCACGGTGCAGATTATGCCACTCCAGATTTTATAAAAAAATACGGAAGGCTGGGCAGAAGCTACGGTTGTCCTGCTGTTCCAAACGCTTTAGCAAAAGAACTTATAAATACCATAAAAGGTGAATCTGTGGTTTATATTCACAAAAATTCTTCAGATTACCTGAAAAAATCTTCTTACCTGAACTATCCGACAGCATAAAGGTAAAGAACAAGAAAAACAGAAATCCCGCTTCTTTGGCGGGATTTTTTGTTTCTGAATGATTCTACTCCTTCAGTAAATTGTAAATCTTTTGATCAGTTCCGTAAATATCCTCAGTAAATCGTGCTTCCCCGTTCTCGCGCCATGAAGTCCAGTATAGGTGGTGAACTTTTACCTGTTGGGTAACTTCAATTTGGGTGGTTTTTCCGGAGGCGATAATCTCATCAATCTCTTCAGAAGAATATTGCGACCTGTTTTTTAGGAGATATTTAGAAAGTTCTATAGCGCCCTGTACCCTTACACAGCCGGAGCTTTCTGCTCTGGAAT
Source organism: Autumnicola lenta (assembly GCF_031846515.1). Taxonomy (NCBI): domain Bacteria; kingdom Pseudomonadati; phylum Bacteroidota; class Flavobacteriia; order Flavobacteriales; family Flavobacteriaceae; genus Autumnicola; species Autumnicola lenta. The sequence goes on along the minus strand of NZ_JAVRHO010000017.1, from coordinate 44,775 downwards.
TTCTTTCAAACAAAGCTTTGGAAGGAGTATCGTGGAGATAAATCAGGTACTCGTTAGGATAAATAATCTTAACCTGTCCTAAAGGATTAGAACTTCCCGCTTTCTGCCTGTAGGTATAATCCATGCCTTCACCAGAACTAAAATTAATGGCAGAAGGATCTACCTCCTGGCCATCATTGTCGTAAATAGTAAGGTTTTTGTTTTTGAAGTAAGAAATATCTCCGGCTGCACCGGGAATAACATCATTTTTCTTGATTGTAGGAGGGATCGTCCAGGTTGGATTATATACCACGTATTCTATTTCATCAGAAAAAACAGGAGTTTTCCTGGCTTGAGTACCTACCATTACGTTGTGAATAGAAATTGTATCGCTCTCCCGCACCACAGTAAGCTTGTAGTTAGGAATATTCACGAGGATATAGTGATCTCCAAAATCTCGCGGAAACCAGCGCCAACGTTCCATATTTGCCATTATTTGATGATAACGGTCTTCACTGCTTTTATTAAGACTGGAAATAGTGCCGGGACCAATAACGCCGTCTACATGAATTCCATATTGAAGTTGAAATTCTTTTATAGCTTCCTGTATCTCTTTATTATTTTGGTTTGTTAGAGAGTCGTACTCTATAGAAAAACCGATTTCTTCCAGGCGCTTTGCGATAGCAGGAATTCTTGGATCATTTTCATCCGGTTTTATAGTTTTTCCTGACGCTATTGTTGTGATACTTTTTTCTTCAGAATTCAGTTTCTCGTATTCCGCAAGGGATTTTTTTAAGCCAAGATAAACCGGGTGATCTGGTTTGATTGAATTTAATACAGCATCAATATCGTCCTGGTTTATGGCTTCTTCCAGAATTCCCGCCAGGTCAATGTCTTCCTTTGGAAGGTCCCAGATTTCAAAAAGTTCTTTAGGATTCAGCTTTCCGTAATAAAGATCATGTGCAAGCTGAAGGAAATTATCTGTTAGTGAAATTTCAAGCCTGGATTTTTCCTCCTGATTCAAATCCTCAAGATTGGATAAAGATTCTTCCAGGTATTGTATATTGTAATCTTCAGGATTTAGTCCGTCTTTATCGATATTTTGAATATTTCGGAATAAACTTTCCCGCAGTCCGGAATTTACCCAAACCGGCTCAAAATCCCGATCACTATAAAATTCAGCAGCTTCTTTTCTGCGTTGCAGCGACAAATTTTTTGCTGCAGCAGCGTCTCCAAAAAGTTCCGAAATAAATTCAGCATCGGTTAACTTTCCTATCGTTTCTGTATTATTCGATGTTTCAATGCCCGGTTCTTCTGCATTGTCTTTACATGAAGTAAAAACAAGTGTGGCGATTAAAAAGGTAATTAAAGTATAAACTCTATGTTTTATCATGGCAATCTGGATTTCAGATTTTTGCGCTAGTTTGAGGCAAAAAAGAAAAAAGCCCTCTTGTAGGGCTTATATTTATCTGGTGGCTCTTACATCTTCGTAAGATTTGTGCCTTTCAAACTGAACCTCTGCAAAAGGGCAGAGTGGGTCAATTTTTAAATTGTTTTCCCGGGCATGCTCCACACTTCTTTTTAAAAGTTCTGTAGCCAGACCCTGACCTTCGAATTTGCGGTCTACTTTAGTGTGGTCTATAAGAATGATGTTGTTATCTTGCCTCTTGTAAGTAAGTTCAGCAATAATACCTTTTTCACCTTCAATATAGAACATTCCCCGCGTATCGCTTTCCTTGTGTTTAATGTCCATTTGCTATTTTTTTAAGATCCCATCTACAATGCCGTAATCTAAAGACTCGTCTGCGTCCATCCAGTAGTCACGGTTAAAATCTTTCATCACCCTGTCGTAATCCTGATCGCAATTTTCTGCTAAAATCCGGGCGCTGAGTTCTTTGGTCTTCAGGATCTCATTTGCCTGAATTTCAATATTTGAAGCCTGGCCACGTGCGCCACCGCTTGGCTGGTGTATCATAACCTTGGCATGAGGTTGGATAAACCTTCTTCCTTTAGTTCCTACAGAAAGCAAAATAGAGCCCATAGAAGCAGCAAGACCGGTGCAAATAGTAGAAACCGGGCTGTTAAGGGATTGTATCGTGTCATAAATAGCAAATCCATCGGTTACATAACCTCCGGGACTATTTATAAAAAACTGTATTTCTTCGTCGCCGTCAAGATCAAGGTACATTAACCGGTCAATCACGTGCTTAGCCGTCTTGTCGTTTACCATTCCCCAAAGAAAAACTTTACGTTCTTTAAGGAATTTTGCATCTATTAAATCCTGAATTTTTCCGGTTTTATCTTTCATATTTCTTGTAAAAATTATCTAATCTAGTTAAGGCTAAAAATATGATTATTTTAGCAGAAAACTCCCGTATGGAACCTGCATTTAACAAGATTTTAAAAGAAGATATAGAAACAATAATTCCGCTTATTCAGAAGTTGTCCAAAGAAGAATTTTCTGATGAAATTTTAAAGAAACGATTTACTGAAATGCTCGAGCAGAATTATGAATGCTTCGGAATTTTTATTGATCAGAAGCTAATTGGTGTTTTTGGGCTTTGGTTTATGACCAGGCATTATGCCGGTAGAAGTTGCGAGCCCGATCATATTTATATTTCTGAAGAAGTTCAGGGAAAAGGAATAGGAAAGAAATTATTTGAATTTATCTATAATTATGCTGAAGAAAAAGGTTGTGAGACTTCAGAATTAAATAGTTACGTTCAGAATTATCGTTCTCATAAATTTTATATGAACGAAGGCTACGTAATAAAGGGATATCATTTTTTAAAAAAGCTTTAATTTTTTTGGAAGTTGAAAAACTTAAAGATTATATTTGTACCGCTATTGCGGGAGTAGCTCAGTTGGTAGAGCGTCAGCCTTCCAAGCTGAATGTCGCCGGTTCGAACCCGGTCTCCCGCTCAAAACGAACCCCTTCAGAAATGTAGGGGTTTTTTGTTGTTTATTTTCACTCCATCGGTAGAAACTGAAACCCGTGAGGTTTTTAAAACCTCACGGGTTTGCCGGCTCTTTAGGATAATGACTCATAAATGGCAATTTTCGGTCTTCTGTTTAAAAAGTGATTGGGTGAGAAGCCTGTCCTGAGTAAGCTTTGAAAAAGCGAATCGAAGGGAACCCGGTCTCCCGCTCAAAACTAACCCCTTCAGGAATGTCGGGGTTTTTTGTTGTCCCAACTTTTGCTGAAAAACCACTGGGTGAGAAGCCTGTCCTGAGTGAGCTTTGGAAAAGCAAATCGAAGGGAACCCGGTCTCCCGCTCAAAATCAAAACCCCTTCAGAAATGAAGGGGTTTTTTGCTCCTTTAAGGTAAAAGTAAACCTGTCAGGTTTTCAAAACCTGACAGGTTTCCCTACTTTGTAAGATTGTGCTTTAAAAACACCAATTATCAATTTGCATTTTGAATGCAATATCATTTTCTGAGAATAATCTAATCCGTAATTGTAATTTCAAGTTGCTTTTGAGGAGCCACTTGGGTTTTCGAGGAGAGGCCTCAAAAATGGCAATTATCGACCTTTTGTCGGAAACGGAACCGTTTGCTAAGAATTCCCTTCAGCATATTTTTTAGCAATAGCATCCACGCAATTAATTCCGTCTATGGCGGCAGAAATTATTCCTCCGGCATAACCGGCTCCCTCCCCGCAAGGATAGAGTCCGCTCACTTCAATATGTTCAAGGTTTTCAGGATGGCGCGGAATGGAAACAGGGGAGGAGGTCCGGCTTTCCGGCGCATGTAAAACTGCTTCATTGGTATAATATCCTTTCAGTTTTTTTCCGAAGAGCACAAATGCTTTTTGCAGGCGGGCGGCAATTAGCGGAGGCAGAATTTTGTTCAAATCAACACTCACAATGCCGGGTTGATAAGATGTTTTCGGGAAATCTACAGAGACTTTTCCTTCCACAAAATCTATCATTCGCTGCGCAGGAACCTGCTGGGTTTTCCCGGCTGCTTCCCAGCACGCATGCTCTACACTTTTCTGAAAATCCAGCGACACAAAGGGATCATTAGGATCGAAATTTGGGAAATCTTCAGGGGTAACGCTCACCACAATTCCTGAATTGGCGTACGGATTATTACGCTTACTTGGGCTCCATCCGTTAGTAACCACTTCTTCCTGTGCTGTGGCGCAAGGGGCAATAATACCGCCGGGGCACATACAAAAGGAATAAACACCCAGGCCGTCTACCTGCTCCACAAGGCTATACGATGCGGGCGGCAGATAAGGATTTTCATCGTCCCCGTGATATTGTATGGTATCAATTAACTTTTGCTGATGCTCCACCCTAACCCCCAATGCAAATGGTTTTGCCTCAATTTTAATATTTTTTTCGTGTAAAAGGTAAAATATATCCCTGGCAGAATGTCCCGTTGCGAGAATCACTTCATCAAAATAAAGCCACTTGTCCTTATTAATCTGAATAGCTTCAATTTTGTTGTTTTCCAGTTTTAAATCGGTAAGTTTCGAATTAAAACGGACTTCCCCGCCGGCTTCAATTATCGCTTCCCGCATAGAAGTGATAATCTTCGGAAGTTTATTGGTCCCGATATGCGGATGCGCATCCACAAGAATATCAGGATCTGCACCAAAATGCACAAACCACTCGAGCGCCTTCAGGACATTACCACGTTTTTTAGAACGTGTGTAGAGTTTTCCGTCAGAATAGGTTCCGGCGCCGCCTTCCCCAAAACAGTAATTTGATTCGGGATTAACGATCTGCTCCTTATTGATTTTAGCGAGGTCATGCCTGCGGGCGCGAACATCTTTTCCGCGTTCAAAAGTTATCGGTTTTAGTCCAGCTTCAACAGCACGCAGCGCAGCGTATAAACCTGCAGGCCCGGCACCTATAATTGCAATTTCCTTAGCACCTGAAACCTGCTGTGGAATAAATGCCGGGATAGCTTTGCGCACCTCATCCTTCTTCCAGAATTCCACCTGAAGGTTAATCTTAACCGGCTTTCTTCGGGCATCAATAGATCGTTTCCGAATCCGCCACTCCCGAATATCTTTCTTCTTAATTTTGGCTTTTTCCAGCGCCAACGGGAGAATAACAGATTCGTCTTCCTGTTGGTTGGGTAAAACTGAAATTTGTATCAGGCTGCTCATAGGGGCCAAAGATACGTATAAACCCAAATCTTCAAACCTTTATTCCTGCAAAGAGAAGGAAAATAGAAGCCGATAATTGTCAAATTTCGGGATACATCTTTTACATCATCGTAAGTAATTCTTCAACGTATTTTCTTGAATTTGAAAGCCTGGGAATTTTATGCTGGCCGCCTAATTTGTCGTTCTTTTTAAGCCAGTCATAAAAGAGGTCTTTACGTGCCTGGTGAATTTTGAGCATATTAAGCGTCATATTATTAAAGCGTTTGGCCTCATAATCGCTGTTTATTTCCTGTAGCGCCTTGTCCAGCTGAATTTTAAAGTTTTCAAGGTCCCGTGGCGGAGTGAGAAATTCAATAATCCATTCGTGGGAGCCTTTTTCTTTGCCTTCCATAAAAATAGGTGCCACGGTATAGTCCATAATTTCACAATTTGTGACAAGGGAAACTTTTTTTAGGGCTTCTTCGGCATTTTCAATAATAAGCTCTTCTCCAAAAACATTTATATGGTGCTTTGTCCTGCCCGAAACTTTTATTCGATAAGGATTTATGGAAGTAAAACGAACGGTATCGCCGATTTTATAACGCCATAGCCCGGCATTTGTAGTTATAACGACTGCATAATTTTCACCAATTTCGACCTCGCTTAACGGAATAAGCTTTTCTTCTGAAGTATTATAAGTATTCATCGGAATAAATTCGTAGAAGATTCCGTAGTCCAGCATCAGCAACAATTCTTTGGAATCGTTTTGATCCTGGCAGGCAAAAAATCCTTCGCTCGCATTGTAAATTTCATAAAACCGGAAATCTTCCTTTGGCAATATCTTTTGATATTGCGGTGCGTAAGGATTAAAACTAACACCCCCGTGAAAATATACTTCCAGGTGCGGCCAGACTTCAAATAAATTGCCTTTTCCGGTAGTTTCCAGCACATTGTTTAGCAAAACGAGCATCCAGGAAGGCACACCGGCAAGGCTGGTTACTCTTTCCTTTATAGTTTCGTCTACAATCGCCTGCATTTTCACTTCCCAGTTGTGCATTAGCGAAACTTCATTACTCGGAGTGCTGCTAAATTCTGCCCAAAAAGGCATATTGTCTATTAATATTGCTGAAAGATCCCCGTAAGCTGTGCCATTATCGCGGTAAATTTCCTTGCTGCCTCCCAGTCTTAGATTTTTGCCTGCAAACATTTGCGACTGCGGATTGTTATTTAGATACATACATAACATATCCTTGCCTGCCGAAAAGTGGCAATTTTCGAGCGAATCGTCGCTTACAGGGATAAACTTGCTCTTAGCATTGGTCGTTCCACTGGATTTCGCGAACCATTTAATTGGGGTGGGCCAGAAAATATTGTTCTCACCGCGCCTGCTCCTTTCAATATTGGGTTCATAATCTTCGTATTTCTGAACCGGAACACGATCTGCAAAGTCCTGATAACCTTTTATGGAAGCAAAGTCGTATTTCCTGCCAACTTCAGTGTTTTTTGCTTTTGAGATCAGGTTTTTTAAAAGCTCATGCTGTACCTCGTGAGGGTACTTTATAAATAATTCCATTTGGTGGATCCGTTTTTTAAGGAACCAGGAGGCAACAGAATTTACTAACGGAATTGGCATTATTTATTTTTAACTTTACGCGCTAAGTCTTAAGGGCATAAAATGGTTGGTTGGCTAAAAATAAACTAAACTTTACAGCCTGCAAAAAAAATCGTTTCAACAAAGAATAATACCAAATCTATGAGGTACGAAGGTGTGCTTACCAAAATGAAAACGGAACTTACAGATACCGTTCAATATTACCTGCTTTTCGAATCGGACTTTCTTAACCTTAACCAGGTTCTAAACAAGAAACTTAGTATAAATTTTCTTCAGTTTCAGTGTATTAACTGTGCTAAACAGAAAAAAGTGTTTAGAAGCGGATTTTGCTATGACTGCTGGAGTAGTATTCCGCAGGCAGGAGACTGGATTATGAGGCCAGAATTAAGTAAAGCACATTTGGGTGAGGAAGATAGGGACCTGGAATACGAAAAGCAGTCGCAACTCCAGCCACACGTGGTATATCTTGCTAATTCCAGCAATGTGAAGGTTGGGGTGACGCGCAGGAGCCAGGTGCTTACACGCTGGATCGATCAGGGAGCGCACGAGGCTATAGAAATTGTGGAAGTGCCCAACAGGTATCTCGCTGGAATTACAGAGGTGGCATTAAAAGATCATGTTTCAGACAAAACCAACTGGCGCAAAATGCTTACCAACGATATTCTGGATCTGGATTTAGCTGAAGAAAGAGAAAAACTGAAGGATTTTATTCCTGAAGAAGCCAAACAATATTACCTGGCCAGTAACAAAGAAACCGAAATTGAATTCCCCGTACTGGAATTTCCTAAGAAAGTAAAAACGCTGACCTTAAAGAAAAGTGCGTTTTATGAAGGAGTTCTAAAAGGAATTAAAGGACAATACCTGATTTTTGAAGATGGTACAGCTTTTAACGTACGTGCGCACGAAGGTTACGTGGTACAGCTGAATGTTTCGTGATTTTTTAGTGGAAAGCGGAGAGAGGAAATATCCTTTTTGAACTCTTCATTAGCTTCCAAGTTCTGTCTGTAAACGAGCGTATATAAGAGCAATAATTGCCAAATTTTGACTTAGACTTTTTGTAAAAGGAAGCAAGACCTGACAGGTTTTTAAAACCTGTCAGGTCTGATTTATAACCGTACCTGTATTCTTTTAATTAGGAAACATCATTTAAAATTAAGGATGAAAATTGCCATTTTTTGAATAAGCCGTTTTAGTAGAAAGTGAAGAGAAAAGAAAAAAATCTTTTCACTCTCCTCTCTCCACTTCTTCCACTCTCCACTTCTTTTACCCTTCACTAGTTCCCGGTAGTATCCTTCTTTTTCGTCCTGTTGTTTAGAATTCCGCCAAGAATGTTACGTGCTGCTTCCTCTACCTTATCTTCATTACTTTGCGGCGGAGTCTGTTGCGGAGTTGCGGTGCTGTCTGCGGCGGTAGGATCCTGTGGCGCTGAATTATCTGTAGTTCTTCTGCCTTTTAAAACATCATTTATGGCGTCAAGCCCTCTTTGCTGCAGTTTCTCTTTTTGCTGCTGAGCGATCTTCTGAGTAAGATTTGTGACCGCCTGCTGCATGTTCAGGTTAATCTGCGGATTATCAAAAGTTCCGCTTAGGTTCACCGGTAGTGCTACCATCATATCCTGAATATTTTCGCCACTTAACTGCCCGATCGCACCTCCAATTTGGCTTCCCAGGTATCTCGCAGGAACATCCAGGTTTACGCTGTAATTCATATCCATATCAAAACCGTGCGAACCTGCAACTTCCACGTTTATTCCTTCCACGTCAAAATTAAAGGGGGAAATTTCCACATTTCCGTTATTAAATGTAAGATTGGTTCTAAGATTGTCGAGATCAATATCGTTAAGGTCTATAAAACTTAACTCATTATCCAACCTGCTCAGCAATGGCATATTATCCGGATTTATTTCTGCAGTTAATATTTGTGCTAAGGCATTTCCGGCAAGGCTTTGGAGCTGCGGAGTCATATCATTATTTAAATTTCCCTGCAGGTTTAAAGTGGTCTGTAATTTTCCTTCCAGGGCATTTGCAATTGGTGCGAGTGCCTGCAGCATTTCCATACTATTAAAGGACTGGGCGATGTTAAGTGAATTCAGGTTCAGGTCCATCTGGAAAGTAGGCGTGGGATTTTTTGTTGAAACATTCCCGTCCAAAGCAATACTTCCTTCAAAAATATTACTGGTCACATTTTGCAGCGTAGCGGTCTCATCCCTAAGAATAATTGTTCCTGTAGTGTTTTTTAGCTCAAGGTTATCGTACAGAACCCGGCTGGCATTAAAGGCAACCTGCACATCCAGGAAAGAAGGGATTTTCACAGCTTCTTCCCCGTTAGTTGGGGCTGGAGTGTTTTCTTCTGAAGTTGCTTCATTATCTTCTGCAGCGGTTTCTTCAGTTTCAGCAACCATAAAATCATTTACTACAAATGTGTTGGAATTCACCTGAAAGTTTCCTTTTAAAGCCTGTTCAGTAAAAAGATAACCCATTAAATTCTGAATATTTCCAGAAGCAGTGATATCGGTTTGTCCCGTAGTCATTTTCAATTCCGGCACTGTCACATTTCCCTGGTTAAAGTTGAGGTTGGCACTGGCAATTTGCACTTCATTGGGGATTTCAGGAGACCTGTAGCTAAAATTCCTGATGCTGGCAGTTCCCTTACTGTTTACATTTTGATATTGTTCATTTTCAATAGAATTCATGTCAAAACTGGTAGTAAGGTCGGCGGTTAAGATTCCGTTGAGGTCTAAATCCATGTCCAGCGGATACGCCTGCTCGATATTTGCCAAATTTATGGTTCCATTTACATTCAGGTTTACCAGCATGTTTTCCATAAGATTGCGCACACTTCCGTTAGCAGCAAACCTGTCCTGATCTATCCGGAAGGTGACATTGTCAAAAGTGATATAGGTGTCATCTACAAGTCCGATTTCATTGATAATTTTTAAATCCAGGTTAATATCCTGAACGCTTTTCGGTAAATCTGGATATTTGAAGGATGCATTATTCGAACTTACTTTAATATCCATCTTTGGGATATAGGTTTCGTCAACAACCCCACGGATCATTCCGTTTACGACAAAATCTCCATTAGTTTCAACATTTTCTATATTCTTTGCATATTCTTCAGGAATAACAGCAAGGAAATTCTTAAAGTCAGAAGATGGGGTTTTAAAACTGAGGTCAATTTCGCTATTATCGTCATTTACCTGTACATAACCATCAAAAGTTAGTGGTAACTGGTTAATTGTTGCTTCATTCTCCAGGAAAGTATACCTCATATTTTCAAGATCCATTTGGATAACCGCATCCAGCGCAATCCGGTTTCGGTTTAAATAATTGGTCCCGTCAAAATCAAAGGTTACCAAAGCATTTGTTTCAGTATCCAGTTCACTCTCGTCCAGCGAAAAATCGCCGGTGCCGTTGTGGTTAAAATCTTCAAGAATAAGGGCCATTTTAGAACCTTCATCTACATATTTTAATCGGGAATTGTTGATTTCGTAATGTTTTAAGTCCAGGCTAAACCCGCTGGCAGTAGTAGTGTCTACGGTGGCCGTAGCCGTGGTATCTTCAATAGCAATATCATAATTGGCATTTCCAAGGGAGTCCACTTTTATGTTTACATAAGCATTATTCAGGCGGAATTCATCTATACTTTTTGGTTCTTCACTGCCCTTAAAAAGTTCTTTAACAGACATTTCCAACAGCACTTCTTCGCTTAATGCCAGCGTATCTCCTTCAAAAGGAGCTTTGTTAATCACACTCACATCACTAAGAACTACCGTCGCCTGAGGAAAACTTCTGAAAAAGCTAAGGTCAATCTCGCTGAATTCAACCTGGGCGTTCACATTTTTATTGATTGTTTTTTTTACAAAATTTTCAATTTGTGTTTCGAAAACAAAGGGAGCGGCGATTAAAATAATAACCACCACTAAAATGAAAATTCCGAATATCTTAAGTGCTTTTTTCATAAACTATACTTTTAAATCCTGTCCGGGATCTTTTAATTCTTCGCCTTGCTTCAGACCAAACTTTTTTCTAAGTGCATAGACACCCAGGTATAAAAACGGAGTGTCTAAAGCGGCAACCAGAACTTTAAAAAGGAATCCGCTAAGTAACAATCCGCCAAACAGGTTCCATTCAATTTTATTGAAACTACAGAGCAAAAATAAGACCGAAAAAGTATCTACGAACTGTGACAGGAAAGTTGAAAAATTATTCCGCAGCCATAAATGTTTTCCTTTAGTGAGTTTTTTCCAGAAATGGAACAGCTGAATGTCGATATATTGGGCGAGGAGGTAGGCTACCATAGAAGCAAAAACCGCAATGGTAGTGGCGCCAAAGACTGTTGTGAAAAGTTGGTTGCCAACAGGAGACCATGTTGTGGCAGGAACAGCGTCTGCCAGAAAAATGATGAGTAAGGAAAAAAAGGAGGCGAAAATTCCGGCAGTTACAATCTGGTTGGCTTTGCGTTTGCCATAAACTTCACTAATAATGTCAGTAATAAGAAAAGTGACAGGATAGGGTAAAATCCCTACGGAAATTTCAAAAGTGTAAAATCCGAAGAAATCCCAGTAAAAATATTTCTGAAAAATGAGGTTGGAAACTACCAGGGAAGCGATAAATAAAGCCCCCAGAATAAGATAAATCCTTTGTGCTGAAAGTTGGTCTCTAATATGAAGTTGCGTTACATTATTTTTTTAAAGACTTGAGGCGAAATTAAGGAGATGTGATTTTGTTTTACTTAATTTGCTGTGAAATTTTTCACCGGGTCCTATTAAATCTTTTCTCCATTGAATTCCCCTAAATTAGTCTATATTGCGCTGGGAAGCAACGTTGGCGAACGTTTTCTATTTTTGCAGGATGCTGTAGATCGACTTTTTGAAGAAGTGGGGGAGGTTAAAGCTATTTCTAAAGTGTATGAAACTCCGGCCTGGGGTTTTAACGGAAACTCTTTTCTTAATGCCTGCGTTACTGTTGCTACACGATTTTCTTCGGAAGAGGTGCTGCGTAAATTATTACAAATAGAAACTGAAGCCGGCCGTAGCAGAACAGGTTCAGGGAATTACCAGAACCGCACGCTGGATCTCGATATTTTGCTTTTTGAGGATGAGGTTATGGAAACCGAAAACCTGAAAATTCCGCATCCTGAAATGCAGAACCGCAAATTTGTACTTCAGCCTTTACACGATATCGCTGCCAAAGAAATGCATCCGGTTCTGAAAAAAACAATTTCCGGACTCCTTCAGCAGACCAAAGACAAAACCGAAATAAACCGAATTTCTGAAGAATTAAAACTTCTGCAGAAAAATTACAGCTTTAAAAACTACAATTATATAGCGGTCGAAGGGAATATTGGCGCAGGAAAAACAAGTTTTTCCACCATGATTTCCCAGGATTTCAACGCAAAACTGATTCTGGAGCGTTTTAAAGATAATCCGTTTTTACCGAAATTTTATGAAGATAAGGAGCGTTATGCTTTTTCGCTGGAAATGTCATTTTTAGCAGATCGCTACCAGCAACTTTCTGATGATATTTCGCAATACGATCTTTTTAAGGATTTTGTGATTTCAGATTACGACGTTTTTAAATCGCTGATATTTGCCAAAATCACCCTTCAGGAAGATGAATATTTGCTGTACAATAAGCTGTTCCATCTTATGTACAAGGAACTGGTGAAACCTGAGTTGTACATTTATCTGTATCAGAATACCGACAGATTGCTCGAAAATATTAAAAAGCGTGGCCGCGATTATGAGCAGAACATTCAGTCGGAATATCTAATGGAAATCAATAAATCTTACCTTTCTTTTATTAAATCGCAAACGGGAATGAAGGTTCAGATCATAGATATTTCCGATAAAGATTTTGTGAATAACCGTAAAGATTATCTTGCTTTATTGGCGGAAATAGAGAATGATGTTGAAAATTGATTTGTGAAGATTACCTATAAAAGTTATTAGAACCTACCGGGTAGCTACTGTTTTTCCTGTTTGAAAACTGGTATATGCACCAATATCCTCAGATTGGATTTGTACAAGACTGTTTCCGAAAAAATCTATAACACCTTTGTCCACTGGAAGTTCTATTCCAGCATTTATTGCCGGGGATCCGGTTTTTAGTTTATAGGCTTCTAAAGAGGTAAGGGTATTTCCAAAACCAATTACATCGCCTTTACCCGGTCTAAGCAGGAAAGGATCTCCCTGGTGACCTGAATCGATTCCATTTTCTACTTCGTTTCCTGTACTACGGAAATCCGCAAGTGAACTATAATTAATGCCTTGGTATTGGATTTTGTAATTATCTTCAGCAAAATAGAGATTGCCCTTAAATTCAGCGGCATATCCGGAAGGTAAGATAATAAGGTCTGCTTCACCGCTAGTGTACAAAATGTTGTTCATTATTTGCACATTATTATTAATGGGCTCCCAGGTGTTGAATTTAACTGCTGCGGCTGAGGTATTTGTATTTTGTTCAGCAATATAAAAAGTGTTGTTGTGAATAATAATATCGCTCATGGTGTTTGAGGAACCGCCGTTAAAAAGATATACACTGCCACCGTTGGTAGCAGCATCATTTTGACTGATGTTGTACCTAATTATAATATTTTTCATTGGTCTGGCGCCATTAAACTGTCCTGCCATAAAACCAGCGCCGTCGTTATCATGTGAATAATTATATTGCATTGTGCCGTTGGTAACCCCGCCGTCCAGGTCGAATCCACCACCATCACACCCAGTACCGGAACTTATATTATAAGCTTCACAATGCTGGATGGTTACTTGGTCTGAATCCCAGTACCAGATACCTACAGGTCCGCCACAATTTGTATTTCCAATACCGCAGTTATAAACTGTAGTATACTCTATAATAGAATTTTGTACATCTGAAAGAACAACCCCATTTCCGGAATGCTTGGGCTTATCGTACCCGGGAATGTTATAAACTTCGCAGTTTCTTACATTTATATTGGAATGGGCGTAGCCTCTTTTACTTGCTGAAAAAAATCCGTAGGAAGATATTCCTACATCAAGAATATCATGGATTTTATTGTTTTCAATGAGCACGTTTTTATAGCCTGAATTGCCATTATATCCTCCTATTACAATACCAAAATTTCTGAACCCGAAGACCTCGCAATTGGTGATTTCAACTTTTTCCAGTTTGACATCGCCGTCAAGGTCATTATAAAACTGAATGCCTGAATCAGAATTGGTATACATTCCGTTTCCCTGAAAGATGAGATTGTCGATTAACACGCCTCCGGTGTTGTAAGCATTAAGACCATATCCATTTCCTGCCCTGATCATGGCCTTTCCCTGGGCGTAAGTAGTAATTTCTATTGGTTTTGAAGGGTTATTGGCATCTTTGTGGTCTAAAATAATGGTGCCTGGGAATTCCTCCCCACCCTCGAAAAGCACAACGCTTCCAGGCGCTAAATCTATACTGTTCAATTTCTCAATAGACTTCCAGGCATCTTCAGGCGAATTTCCATTGTTGGAATCATCACCATGCGGACTTATATAGTATGTGTTCTCCAATTGAGTCAAGGCTTCTTCCATTTCACCTTGAAATTGTGGTGTACATGAGCTAAGGCTGATTACAGCCAAAGTACAAAATATGGTGTACAATTGTCTCATGTGAACAGTAGTAGGTTAAGATGTTTGAAGCTGTCAATTCCGGAGGGGACCTTAAATGTAATCCTATGCTGTCGGAATTTACACTTACAAAGAAACATTATTTATGGTTTAAAAACAAAAATAATCGATTAAGTGTATAATCTGTTTTGAAGATGTTTTTCTAACGGTAATAGAATTATAAGAAAATTCAGAACTCCTGAAGCCGGCATAAGTTTTATTTGAAGAGAAGGGGATTTGTTCGATAAGGCCTGTAAAAAAGTGCCGGTTGGTAGGGATAATTAAAAGATTCTGGAATTATTGGCTTAAAGGATTAAATGCCAATTAAGAAGTTGCTGAAATTTTCACAAACAGATCCCACAGTACAACTCCGGTGCTTACAGAAATATTAAGGGAATGTTTACTGCCCAGCTGGGGAATTTCAATAATGCCGTTACTGGCAGAGACCACTGCCTGCTTTACGCCTTTTACTTCATTTCCAAAAACCACAGCGCAGGTTTTTCCTCTTTCGGGTTGGAAATCATTCAGCATTACTGCGCCTTCGGCCTGTTCAATAGAAAATACTTTTACATCGTTTTGCTGGAGACGTTTGATCACATCCAGGGTATCTTCAACATATTCCCATGCCACTGTTTCTGTGGCGCCCAGTGCAGTTTTTTGAATGTCTTTATGTGGTGGTTTCGCAGTTATTCCGCAGAGATAAATTTTTTCGATGAGGAAGGCATCTGCAGTTCTAAACACAGAACCAATGTTATTAAGGCTTCGTATGTTGTCGAGAATGACGATAATTGGGGTTTTCTTAGCCTCTTTAAATTCTTCTATAGATTTACGCTCCAGTTCGCTGTTTCTAAGTTTACGGTTTTCCATGGTTCAAAATTAAATATTCTTAACCGGAGAACGAAAATAAATTGCAGTAACAGGATTTGGGGTTTCTTGAATGTAGGAAAGCTTTAGAAGCCAGCAGCATTGGTTAAAGGTGAACATATATATTGTAATATATGGAATTAAAGGAAACTAAAGAGGAAGCTTGCAGTGCTTGTAATATCTGCAGGCTTCCTTTCACTACTCTAGAGGGTAAGTTGGGGTGCTTTCCCTTGAGTAGCTTTAGTTGTTTCTATTAATTTAACATGAGCGCCAATATCGGGATAGGTGTTTTCAGAAAGTTTATTTCCGAAGAAGCCGTGATTACCAGAACTAAAAGGTAATTCAACTCCTTCGTTAATTGCAGGGGAAGTTGTTTGCAATTTATAAGCTTCAAGAGTTGTCAAGTCATTTCCGAATCCAATGGTACTGCCTTTCCCTGCGTTATTCAGTAATGGCTTGCCTTCATAGCCAAGAAGTTCTTCATTATGTATTTCATTTCCTGTGCTGCGGAAATCTTCCAGAGAATTATAGTAGGTTCCCTGAAATTTTAACTGGAAAGAACCTGAAGAATAGTAGAGATTACCGGCAAATTTTCCGTCGTAATTAGAAGGAATGCTTACCAGATCAGCACCATTGTCAGCATACAAAATGTTGTTATAGAAATTGATATTATCCTTAACAGGATACCAACTTGAGTACTTTATATTTGCGGCAGCGGTATTACTGCTTTTCTCACTTAGGTAAAGCGTGTTGTTGTACACGTAAATGTCCTGCATAACCTCATTTCCGTTGAAGAGATAGACACTTCCGCCGTTGGTGGCGGCATCATTCTGGCTGATGTTATAGCGAACAGTTATATTTTTCATGGGTCGTGCTCCTGTAAACTGGCCAATTAGATAGCCTGCTCCATCATTATCATGAGAATAATTATACTGCATAATCCCATTGGTTACGCCGCCATCGAGGTCAAAGCCGCCTCCATCACATCCTGTGCCGGAGCTAATATTATAAGCTTCACAATATTGAATAGTTACCTGGTCTGCATCCCAATACCAGATGCCTACAGGACCTCCGCAATTGGTATTGCCACTACCGCAATTATAGACTGTGCACTGTTCTATGACAGAATTTTGAACGTCTGATAACACAATGCCGTTCCCGGAATGTGAATTTTTACTATATCCCGTAATATTGTAGACTTCGCAATTTCTTACAATTATATTCGAGTGGGCATAACCGGTTTTAGTGGAAGAAAAATATCCGTAAGAAGTTATGCCTTTATCAAGACAGTCATGGACCTTATTGTTTTCTATTAAGACATTACTGAAACCGGAGTTTCCATTATAAGCTCCAATAGTAATTCCGGATTTTCTAAAGCCGTAAATTTCACAATCAGTTACTTCCACAAAATCCAGCGTTACGTCTCCGGGAAGATCATTATAAAATGTAATACCATCTTTGGTATTTGTTTCAGCTCCGCTTCCGGCTACAACGAGATTATTCACTTTAATTCCTGCGGTATTATAGGCATAAATTCCAAATTCGTCTCCGGCATTTATAGTCGCTCGTCCTGTTCCGTAGGATCCTATAAGGACAGGATTCGCTGGATTATTGGCATCATTACTATCTAAATATAAGTTGCCGTTGTGAACCTGGCCGCCTTCGAAGAGTACCTGGTCTCCCGGCTGCAGGTCTATATCATTTATCATGGATATGTTTTTCCAGGCACTGTTGGAGGATAAGCCATTTCTGCTGTCGTCGCCTTCAGCACTTACATAATACGTTGTAGATGGGCAATCGCTGTCACTGGAGAAAAAGCCCTCGATAATCCCCTGATCGATTGATTTAAACGCAATATCTCCGGAAATTGTAGAACAGGGATCTCCGGAAGATTCGTTTTTAAACCTGTGTATTCCGTTCCATTCTACTGAACTATTGGTGTAAATACCGTTCGTATATTCACAGATAGTATAGTCGTTGCTCGTACTGCAGGTTTGCTCAATTACCACCTGGGTGTCTAACAGAATACCCAAAACAGCCTGAATGGTGACTTTACTGGTACCGTCTGCAGTCGTTAGCATCATATTGAAAATTCTTTCATCATTGTTTAAAGGAATTCCATTAATAGAATCTTTTTCTTCACAATTGGTGCATTGGTAGGTCCCGGTAATAGGTGTAACCGAATTATGTTCGGTACTTTCACTGGCTACTATAGAACCTGACTGATCTTTGAAAACCACATTCGAAATCACCGGCTCTTCATTATCATCTAAATTAAAAGTAAAGGAGAAATCCTGGGAATCAAACTCCAGTTTAAAATCGTGACTTTTGTTTTCTTCCGTAAGACTTACCAGTTGTGCTTCATAAATCTCTCCTGTGTGCGTGGTTATTTTTCCAACGGCATTTTCTTTTAGAGAGGACAAGTTCTTAACACCTGCAGGAATTTTCAGATCAAATATTCCTCTTGCTTTAGAATTATATGTGGCGAAGATTCCCTTATAAATTGAAGTGGTGCCTGGGTTAATCTTTTCGGTTAATTCTTTGGAGAAGATTTCAGGCTCATCTTTGGAGCAGGAAAGAGTAAGAAAGGTTAGTAGAACCAAGCTTAACAATTTTAGCGGGATCTTTTTGAAGCTCTGTAAATAAATATTTCTTTCGATCATAGTCATCATTATTTCTGCCTGAGTTTGGGGCGATCAACAGTTAGTTTCGGCTAAAAACTGATGCAATAAGTGACTTAATTCGTTTATAGGCAAAAATAATCGATAAAGTGCATGTTAAAATTTTAAGAGAATTTAATTTCAAGTGCCGACGCGAAACAAATATCGAGTAATGGCCACATTAATCAGGTTTTATGCTTGAAATGGAGATGATTAAAAATTTTGGAAAGAAAATTCTTATATTTAAGTCTGGGGTATTCATTTCTGAGAGTTTCGTGGGTATCATTTTAGTTCTTAAATTGCAGTAAAAAATTGCCGCCAAAGAAAAAATCGTTAGAGCCCAACAAAATTAATTTAAGGGAGAGTTTTGCTTCCCTAAAGTTCGTTCCCAGGTTTTTTAAAGAAATCAGGAAAGTGAATCCGGCGCTTTTCTATGCCAACCTGCTATGCCGCGTAGTTAATGCTTTTTTGCCGGTACTTATTCTTTATGTCGGGAAACTCATTATAGATGAAGTTGTACTGCAGATCGCTGCGGAAGAAAAAGATCTTGAACGGCTTTGGATTTTAGTCGCAGTCGAATTCGGACTGGCGGTAATTTCAGATTTGATTAGTCGCGGAATAAGTTTGAGCGACGGACTGCTAGGCGATCAATATTCCATAAATACTTCGGTCAAAATCATAAAAAAAACATCGGAATTAAATCTGGACCAACTCGAAGATTCAGAGTTTTACGATAAGCTGGAGCGGGCGAGGCAGCAGACTACCGGCCGTGTTGGTTTGATGTCCAACATTCTCACGCAGGGTGAAGATGTGGTCGTGATCCTGTCTTTGCTGGGTGGAGTTGTGGCTTTTGAGCCCTGGCTGATTATTTTGCTGGTCGTTTCCATAATTCCCACCATTATTAATGAAATTAAATTCAGCGGCACCAGTTATTCCCTCGCCCGCAGCTGGACCCAGGAACGGCGGGAACTTGATTATCTGCGTTATGCCGGTGCCAGTGATGTTACCGCGAAAGAGGTGAAATTGTTCGGACTCTCAGATTATCTCGCGAACCGGTTTAAAAACTTATCCGATACGTATTATACGCAGAGTAAAAAACTGGCAAAAGAACGTGCAGGCTGGGGTTCTTTTTTTAACGTGATCGGTACTTCGGCCTATTACGGCGCGTATGTTTTTATAATCTTCAGAACCGTGGCAGGTGTGTTTACGCTCGGCGACCTTACTTTTCTTTCCGGATCATTTAACCGGCTGCGTTCCAAACTACAGGGATTTTTCACCCGCTTTACGGCAATTACCGAGAGCGCTTTATACCTTCAGGATTATTTTGAATTTCTTGATCTTACTTATGCGGAAAATTCTTCGGAAGGGAAACTGCCTTTGCCGAAGAAAATCAAGAAGGGATTTGAATTTAAGAATGTCGGCTTTAAATATCCAAAATCTGAAATGTGGGTGGTCAGAAACATCAATTTTCAACTGAAGGCTGGTGAAAAACTTGCTTTTGTTGGGGAAAACGGCGCCGGAAAAACGACGCTAATCAAATTACTGTTGAGGTTTTATGAACCTACCGAAGGAGAAATCCTGTTGGATGGCGTTCCGGTGAAACAATATAAACAGAGCGAATATCAACAGTATTTTGGGGTAATCTTCCAGGATTTTGTAAAGTTTGAATTAACGCTGCGCGAAAATATCGCCATGGGTGCTATTGAAGAAATCCATAACCAGGAAAGATTAGATGGCGCCGCAGAAAAAAGCCTGGCCTTAGAGGTGGTCTCAGAATTTCCTATGGGTTACAATCAGCAGCTTGGGAAACGATTTAAGAATGGAAAAGACCTTTCCGGTGGGCAGTGGCAAAAAATTGCGATTGCCAGAGCTTATATGAAAGATGCTGAGGTTTTAATTTTAGACGAGCCAACTTCGGCTTTAGATGCCCGTGCAGAAACTGAAGCTTTCGATAGATTTATTAAATTAACCGAAGGAAAAACCGCCGTAATTATTTCCCACAGGTTTAGTACAGTAAGAATTGCCGACAGGATTATGGTTTTAAAAGACGGCGATGTGCTGGAAATTGGAACGCACCATGAATTGATGAAAAACGATAAATTGTATGCGGAATTGTTTAATTTACAGGCAGCGGGATATCAATAAAGGCGGCCCTATCTCAATTAAAGATAAAATTCAATGAATATTGACCTGATAAGGCTATTGGTAGACTTTGGAATGTTAGTGCTAATCTGGATGGTGCAGTTGGTAGTGTATCCGGGGATGTGCCACTACAAAACTGAAGATTTAAATAGCTGGCATAAAATCTACACAAAACGCATTGCAGTGATTGTAGCACCTTTAATGATCGTCCAGGTGCTGGTTTCGGTGGTTCAATTTTTTAATCGTATAGATATTTATACCGCGGGCAGTATTATTTTCATCATAATTATTTGGCTACTGACTTTCCTGATTTTTGTGCCATTGCATAATTCTATTGGGCCTGATAAATCATGCGAAAGAATTACTAATAATCTCGTTTCCAAAAATTGGTGGCGAACCGGCCTCTGGTCTTTACTATTTATCTGGACATTTTTTGAAAATCTTTAAGTCTGAAAAGAGTTCAAGGTTTAAAAGTTTAAAAGTGTAAAGGAAGTGGAGAGAGTGGGAAGGTTAGAGGTAATATGAACATCTTTTTTATTCAAAATTATGAGCCTCTGGCGCAACAAACAACAAACAACAAACAACAAACAACAGACAACCAAAAAATATGAAAAAAAATATTCTTTTATTAATTTTAATTTTAACAACAACCTCTGTTATGGCGCAAGATGTAACACTTCCTTTATGGCCGAATAATATTCCTAACAGTCAGAAGTCTGAAGAAAAGGAAAAATCTGAAAAAGACGGCTTTAACTGGGTTACTAAGGTTCAGGAGCCAAATATTGCGGTGTATTTGCCTGCAAAGCAAACAGCCACCGGGCAGGCTGTGGTCATTGCTCCCGGCGGTGGATATGCTGGTCTTGCTTACGACTGGGAAGGGACAGATTTTGCGAAATGGTTAAATTCTAAAGGCATTGCGGGGATTGTTCTAAAATACAGGCTGCCCGGCTCAAAATCGGTTAAAGTTGGACACGAAGCTCCTTTGCAGGATGTGCAACGGGCAATGCGTTTGGTGCGTTCCGAGGCTAATAATTGGAACATCGATCAAAATAAAGTCGGGATCATGGGTTTTTCTGCTGGCGGGCATGTGGCTTCGACTTTGGGAACTCATTTTGACCACGAGGGTGCTTTTGAGAAAGATTCCGTAGACGCTTTAAACGCACGCCCAGATTTTATGGCGCTTATTTATCCGGTAATTACGATGGATGAAAAGTTTACGCATCAAGGCTCCAAAAACGCGCTGCTCGGAGAAAATCCTTCCGAAGATTTAGTTGAGAATTTTTCAAATGAATTACAGGTAAAACCCAATACGCCGCCAACTTTTTTGCTTCATGCTACAGATGATGAATCAGTGCCGGTGGAGAACAGCCTGAGATTTTATGAAGCATTAAAAGCAAAAGATATTCCGGTGGAAATGCATATTTATCCTGAAGGTGGCCACGGATTTTCTTTTGGTCTTGGCAAAGGCTATTTGTCATCCTGGACAGACAGGCTTGCCGATTGGCTGCAGGCTTTAAATGAAGAGAATTTGGAGAATATATAATATGAAGCGCATAAAACACTACGCCCTTTATGGCGGGGAGGATTCAGGGAATCAAAAATGGTCTCAAAAGTTGTTAAGTGGAGACACCGAAGCGATTCTGCCTAATTTAAATTCTACAAACGGCGTGGTTTTTTCTGAAGCTGTTCTGGATAAGTTCATAGAGGAAGACTACAAACACGGGAGGTCGAAAATTGCCATTTTTAAAGGTCGGTCTTTGCGCACGTTTTCCAGCGGAGAAAAACGCAAGGCTTTGCTTAACTTTCTGCTGAAGCAAAACCCCGATTTTCTCATTTTGGATAGTCCGTTTGATAATTTAGATAAGGAATCGGTCGTAGAATTGAAGATCAGACTCCAAAAAGTATCTGAAACTATTCAAATCATCCAGATCTTTAAGCGGAAAGAGGATATTTTGCCATTTATAGATGAAATTCTGCTTATGGAAGGCGGAAAAGTGCAAAAAACGATAATATTGGATGAATTCTTAGCTGAAAAACCTTCCGAAGAAATATTTCCGAAGATAAAGAGCATTCCGGAAGCGCCTTCAGAATTTGAGAATGTTCCTGAAGTCCTGGTGGAACTGGAGAAGGTTTCCGTTAATTATGAAGAGCGACCAATTTTGGCAAATATCAGCTGGGAGATTAAAAAAGGGCAATTCTGGAAACTCACCGGCCCAAACGGGTCTGGAAAAACCACCATTTTGAGCATGATTTACGGAGACAATCCAAAGGCTTATGGTGAAAACGTGTATTTATTCGGAAATAAAAAGGGCAGCGGGGAAAGTGTTTGGGAAATCAAGAAGAAAATCGGCTATTTCTCCCCGGCATTAACCGAATTGTTCAATAGGAGAAATACAGTACTGGAAATGGTAGTTTCCGGATTAATGGACAGCATCGGACTTTACCAAAGACCGGGTTTTAAGCAATTGGCATTGGCGAAGGAGTGGCTAAAAACGCTTCAACTGGAGCATCAGGAAAAAAAAGTGTTTGTAGATTTACCTTTGCTGCAACAACGTATGCTGCTTATTGCAAGGGCGATGATCAAGCATCCGCCGTTGCTTATTCTGGATGAACCAACTTCAGCATTGGACGATAAGAGTGCTCTTAAAATCACTAATCTTATCAATATTATTTCAGCTGAAACGGAAACCGCAGTGGTTTATGTTTCGCACAGAAAAGAAAAAGGTCTAAAACCGGAATTTGAATTTAAGCTGATTCCTTCAGAAAATGGCTCTGTTGGAAAAGTTTCTGTTAGTTCTTAGTCTGTGGTTCGTCGTTCACAGAAATTCAAAATTTTAAATTTTTCATTTAAAGTAATTGATCGGGTACTGTGAATAAAAATAAATAACTTCCAAAGCATTCTTTTCTAATCAATCCTGCGATTCTTTATTTTAGCTGAAATTAAAATTCCCGATTTTGGCAGCCAAAAAAGCACAGCAAGTTACCCCTTTAATGAAGCAGTATAATGCCATAAAGGCAAAATACCCTGATGCTTTGTTGTTGTTTCGCGTGGGGGATTTCTACGAGACTTTTGGCGAAGACGCGGTAAAAGCTGCACGCATATTAAATATCGTGCTTACTAACCGTAACAACGGCGGGGAACGTACAGAACTTGCCGGTTTTCCGCACCATTCCCTGAATAATTACCTGCCAAAGTTGGTAAAAGCGGGGCAGCGGGTGGCGATTTGCGACCAGTTGGAAGATCCTAAATTGACCAAAAAAATAGTGAAGCGCGGAGTGACAGAATTGGTGACTCCCGGCGTGGCACTAAGCGATGAGGTGCTGAGCAGCAAATCAAATAATTTTCTCTGCGCGATCCACTTCGGGAAAAAGAATATCGGGATTTCTTTTCTGGATGTTTCAACGGGGGAATTTCTTACAGCCCAGGGAACTTCAGAATATATAGATAAACTGCTTCAGAATTTTGGGCCGAGTGAGGTGCTTATTCAGAAGAAATTCAGAAAAGATTTTGCGAACGAATTTGGCGAAGATTATCATTGTTTCTATATGGAAGACTGGCTTTTTAAGCAGGATTTCGCTACAGAAACCTTGAATTCTCATTTTCAGACCAAATCCTTAAAAGGTTTTGGGGTGGAACATCTGGAAGAAGGCGTGATTTCTGCCGGCGCAATTTTACATTATTTAGCCGAAACCCAGCATCATAAACTTCAGCATATAACCGCCATTAGCCGTATTGCTGAAGAAGAATACGTGTGGATGGATCGTTTTACCATCAGGAACCTGGAATTATATCATTCCAACGCCATGAATGCGGTGACGTTGCTGGATGTGATCGACAAAACAATTTCTCCAATGGGAGGAAGGCTGCTGAAGCGTTGGCTGGCCCTTCCGCTTAAAAATGGCGAAAAAATTAGGAAACGTCACGAAGTGGTGGAGTTTCTTATTCAGAATTCTTCAGTTTTAGCTGAAGTTCAGCAGCATATCAAAGAGATTAGTGATCTGGAAAGGTTGATTTCAAAAGTTGCTACAGGAAAAGTTTCGCCGCGGGAAGTAAACCAGTTAAAGCATTCCCTGGATGCCGTAATTCCGATTAAAAAAATCGCAACCGACTGCGATAATGAGGCGCTGAAAATTATTGGCGATAACCTGCAAAGCTGCGATTTACTGCGGTCGAAAATTAAAGAAAGCCTGGCGGAAAGCGCGCCGGTAAATGTTCAAAAAGGAAATGTGATTGCTGAAGGTTTTTCCGCAGAACTTGATGAACTGCGAAAATTGGCATTTTCGGGGAAGGATTATTTAAACAATATGCTGGAGCGCGAGACTAAAGCCACAGGCATTACTTCGCTAAAAATTGCCAGCAATAATGTGTTTGGCTATTATATTGAAGTCCGCAATTCGCATAAAGATAAAGTTCCGGAATCCTGGGTGCGTAAGCAAACGCTGGTAAATGCCGAAAGATATATCACCGAAGAGCTGAAAGAATACGAAGCAAAAATTCTTGGTGCTGAAGAAAAAATCCTTCAGCTGGAGCAGGAGCTTTTTGGAAAGCTGGTATTGTGGATGAGTGAATATATTCAGCCGGTGCAGCAAAATGCGCAGCTGGTGGCGCACCTGGATTGTTTGTCTTCATTCGCGCAGCAGGCTAAAACAGAGCAATATTGCAGGCCGGTAATTGAAGATGAATTTGAACTGGACATCCAGGAAGGGCGGCATCCTGTAATTGAAAAACAGCTGCCAATCGGGGAGAATTATGTCACGAATAATGTGCAGCTGGACAGGGAAAATCAGCAGATTGTTATGATCACCGGCCCTAATATGAGTGGTAAGTCGGCTATTTTAAGGCAGACGGCGCTTATCGTCCTGCTGGCGCAAATGGGTAGTTTTGTGCCTGCAAAAGCTGCGAATATCGGGCTTGTGGATAAGATTTTTACCAGGGTAGGAGCGAGCGATAATATTTCTATGGGCGAATCTACTTTTATGGTGGAGATGAACGAAACGGCGAATATTCTGAATAATATTTCCAAGCGAAGCCTGGTGCTTCTGGATGAAATTGGCCGTGGAACCAGTACCTATGACGGGATTTCCATCGCCTGGGCCATTAGCGAATATTTGCACGAACATCCTGCCCGGCCAAAGACGCTTTTTGCTACCCATTACCACGAATTGAATGAAATGTGCGAAACCTTTACCAGGATTAAAAATTTTAATGTTTCGGTAAAGGAGTTGAAAGACAATGTGCTTTTTCTACGGAAACTGGTTCCGGGTGGCAGTGAGCACAGCTTTGGGATTCACGTGGCAAAAATGGCAGGAATGCCGCAGCAGGTTCTTCATCGCGCAAATAAAATACTGAAAAAACTGGAAAAATCCCATGCCATGGAAGATTCCGGAGAAATTCTGAAGAAATCTGCGGAAGATGAAATGCAGCTGAGTTTTTTCAATCTGGACGACCCATTACTGGAGGAGCTGAAGGAGGAACTGTTGCATATAGACATCGATACGCTTACACCCGTAGAAGCTTTAATGAAGTTGGCGGAGATAAAAAGGATGCTGAGTAGCAAACAGAAAACCAAAGCCTGACCAGTTGACAGTGATCAATTAATAATTAGCAACAATCTGTTGAGCAGAAGGCGGTTATCTCGAGGGCGAAAATTGGCAAATTTGAGGTTTAACTTTTTTTAGTCATTTTTATAAAAAGTTCTTTGCTATTATTGGAATTGTATTAAATTTGCATCCGCAATTAACACTTGCAGCCACACAAAATGTGGTAAGTTCTTAAGACAAAACGCGAAAATAGCTCAGTTGGTAGAGCGCCACCTTGCCAAGGTGGAGGTCGCGGGTTCGAATCCCGTTTTTCGCTCTTTATTCACATTTCCACGCTCGGGTGGTGGAATTGGTAGACACGTTGGACTTAAAATCCAATGGACAATGCGTCCGTACGGGTTCAAGTCCCGTCCCGAGTACTTAGAGCCTCTTTATCTTGTTGATTTAGAGGCTTTTTTCTTTGCGTTGCTTGGTTTCTGTACGCTCATTTGTACGTACAGGATGAATTAAGCACTCTTTTTTAGTTTCAGCTGTAATTTATTTTTTCTCACCTCTCGACCTGGTAACGGAATATTCCTGCATCAAAGCTTTTATTTCCTCACTGGATTTTCGTTTTGCGGTATTAATTGCCCTTTCCAGTTCTTCTCTCATACGGGTAATCATTTCGGTTAAAGAAGATCTATCTCCTCCAAGCCTTTCATTGTAAACAGATGCAATGTTTTCCGCAGAAGCTTCGAAGGATCTAAATACACTCTGGATATTTATTACCATGGTTTTTTCTACAATTTCTATAGGCATTAACTTGCCTTGTAATCTTTGATTTTTATAGTATAACTCTTGTGCTCTTCTCTCAGATATTAGAGCATCGGCTTCTTTCTTACGTAGTGTCCAATCTGCAGCTTTTAGGGCTATGGACTTATCCGTATTTTCGAATGCTATATTTTCTATAGATGGTTTTTCAGTGATTGTCTCTTTCGGAATCATGTTAGGTTTTCCATGTTTTGACCATTGGTCTGTGAGATAAATAGCATTAGTAGGATGCTCTGTATTTATATAGTTGCCTGTTTTTACTACTTTTTCTCTTCTTACATGTTGTCTTAATGTGGCCAGTTTTACACCGGCCAACTCTGCGAAATCTTTTGTACTTAATAAACTCATATTTTCTGATTTGATATTATTAATTTGCTTTTGTAACATATGAAATCCCGTTACAAAAATACATAGCCGTGACATTTGCGTAATCAATGTTAAGCGTAAAAAGAACGAGGTGCGCAACGTATTGCACTTCTGGAAAAAGTATTTTACAGTACCTTTTTATCTTTGGGGTACCTAAACATGTCGTTTCTTTTCACCGGGATTATTTCTAGTATATCTTTTATTATTTGTGGGTCCAGTTCTTTCACTCCTATCTTTTCTAATCGATATAGTTTAGAGCGTAAGGTCTCGGTATCGTATCTTTCCGGATGCTTAATAAACATTTCCGTGGCCAGTCCTGATAATGTTTCAACCGGGGCTAAATCCCGATCTAGTCTACCTCTGTCAGTTTTGGCAATACATTTTAACAGGTTCAATCTAATCAATATCATGTCTTTTAATTTTTATTCAGCTTGCTTTACGTTGTGTCTTATAATTCAATTGAGAAATAACTTTTAATAATCTGCGGGCCCTGTAGGATGTGAGCGTTGTAAGATCACCATCGCTGTACACTTCCATTCTTTTAACCACCTGGATATCTTCTTTTATCAAACATATATTGTGCTGATGGTACAAGGAAAAGTAAGTCTTGTTGTGCCTGATAAAAAAGATTTTGAACTTGTGCTCACTATCTTCTATGGATTTTAATAAGTAGTTCAGGTTCTTTAATTCAATAGCTTTTCTCCGGTGGCGGCGGTTTTTGCGGTTTTTGGCATGTTGAACATTGTTGCAAAACTTCCCGCAGTAAATAGATCCTGCTCTCTTATGAGAAATATCGGTACCGCATGTTTTACATTTTGGCTTTTTCATTTTAACGCTTTTCCCCTTCTTTTTTTCCGGTGAATTCTGGGTTTGATTTTGTCCACGTTTTACGGGTTTATCTAAACGCGTAAAGCGTTCCTTTTTACGGGTTTCATTTTCTTCTGGTAACTTGCGTAAAGCGTTCCCTTTTGCGGCTGTTAATTCCTCTAATTTTATAATCAATTGCTGAAGCAGATCTTCCTGAGTTGTAGAGCTGCAGAATTCCTTTCGAAGTTGAACAAAAATATTCTTAGCTCTAAACCTTTGTTTTCTGGTAAACTTTTCCCAGTTAGTAGCATCTAAATAATAAAGCATTTTTTCCTTTTGCTTTTTATTCATTAGCCGCCACTTCATTCCAGAATCATAAAAAATCATCTCCTCCCAAACTTTCAATAGATCTGGTTTAATTTTTTCAAGGTTTGACATCTTGCATAGATCTGCCAAAACTGAAATACCGTACCTTTTAGCCTTCTTCTGGCTTTTAACTGCCAACTCTACTCTAAGAAAGTTTTTACCTTTTTTGCGAAGCTGCAAGCCTTTGTCATAAACCTTATACTGATACTCCTGTTTGTTTAGCTGCCTACCATTAAAAAACTCATCTACCTTTAAAGATGTAAAACAGTTACTTTGGAAGGCTCTAAGACCTCTAATTATCGTTTGTGGGGCTTTTTCGGTGTGGATGTTCACACCATATTCGAAATGCTGTACAATAGCCGTATTAGGATCTATGCTAAACCGGTTCTTAATATCAAATATAGATTCTCGCAGCATCTGGAATGTAAAATCAAATGCATTATCCCGGCCATGGTTAAAATACTTTGGAAGGGATCCCCTAAGGATGCAATGCACCTCGTCTTTTATCGTGGATGGAATAAGAAAGAAATACAGGCCCCGGTAAAAAGCTATTTTGGTGTCGCTTTTTATTTCTCCAGTTTGTTCATCTACTTTAGTGGAAAATGACAGCAAAGGATTATTTTCCCAATCTCTCGAATTGGTACCAACACACCTTATTTTCACACCGTCAATCATCAGTAGGAGAGAAAGAATAATTTTTGTAAATTGACAGTCGGTTTTATACCGGTGCCAGGAATAGTACATTTGGACAAATTAGAGAGCCCGCCATGGCTCTCTTTTTTTGGATAAAGTTTAAAAGCAAAGCCCCCGCATAATTTACGAGGGCCTTACCAGTTATGACCGGACTGTTTAAATCATGCTTATAGCTTCGACATTGGGTTGATAACCCACTTTTCCACTATCAAGATTTTTTATGTCCAGCAGATTTTTAAACTCTACCGGAATTGGAGCTCTGCCAATAATGCCGCCCTCTATAGCTCTGTTTAATGATTCGCATATATTATTTGCTGCATTAAGAGCTATATTCTGTTTTTCGGATCTCGTGTAGTAAGTGCCAATTTCATTGTATTTCTGAATTGCTTCCTTTGTTAAAGCAATTTTATTATCCTTACTTATTGAAAACTCATCTAACCGGCTCCGGAATTTTGCATTTTTAAATGCTTCTTTTACCGCAGTAGAATCTTTCCCTTGTAATTTTAGCAATGTTTCAATGTCGGCATTAGGGAAACTGGATCTATTTTTAATGATCTCTGCCAGCTTTTCCCAACCTGAAGTAAGAATGACTCTCTTTTCCCCTTCATCTAATGGTTTATCATCACAAAGCTTTTCAGCTTCATTTAAAACAACCTCCATTTGTGTAGCGGATTCTTTTCCGGTTGTAATCCTGTTGTTAATCCACTTCTCACTTTTGTAAATAAATTGTGGCTCAAAAACTTTCTTTTTCTTTAGAATAGTACTCATGTTTTCTTTTGATTAATTAATTAACGTTGTCCTTGTGTAGTTGTTAATGATGGAAACCCGAAGTTGTCCGACTGTTTAACATCTTTTACCATGTTTCCAGGATCATTTAAAAATATTTCCATTTGTCCTTTTCCTATTTTCTCCATTATAGTTTCCTGAGTAGTATTGTGCTGCTGTTGAGAAGAAGGGATAAACTCAGGTTTTCCATTTGGAGAATCGGCAGAAGAATCTGTATCAGTAGGATCGTTCGCATCCAGATTTAAATTTGCTCTCATGTTCTCAATGAATTTGAGTGCAGGTGCAACCATATCACCAACTCCCGGTATTTTTCCAATCAAGCCAATAAACTGCTCCATAGGAACCAGAAGAGCATCGATAATAACAGCCCCAATACGTTTTAAACCTCCTACTATACCGCCATCTTTAAAAGCTTCTTTAATACTATCCCAGTGCTTCCTAAAGCTTTGAATTAAGTTTATTAAGAATCCGAAAGGACCTAATAACATGAGAAGCATAGCTCCCCACTCATCATAGTATGCTATAGCTACAGCAACAATAGCCACTAATGCTACAATGGCCAGAATTACAGCTCCTATAGGATTAGCTGCAGTAGCGGCATTTACAAGCCACTGTGCACCTGCATAAGCTTTTAGAGCTACAGCATTACCTCTCAGGGCTAATATATTTTTCTTCTGTAATGCAGTGCTTACACCTATTACAATGTTATATGCAAAAGTCGCGGCCTGAACTCCCCAGGTAAGTGCTTTCATTACGGCAAATACTCCTATCAGAGATATACCTACACCTACAATAGACTCCATGTTGTCGGCAACAAACTTCATAATTGTTTTCGTACCTTCCAGAGCGGAATTATTTGACTGCGTAGCGGTTACTGAATCTAGAAATCTGTTCTTTACACTATTAATCCAATAAGCCATAGTGCTTGAATTCTTAGCCGCTTGTTCGTAAGCAACTCCGCTCTCTCCTATCTTCGAAATCAGATCATCATATACAGGTAAATTCTGTAGGAGAATTTGAGCGGCATCTTTATTTTCAGTTCCGAACATCTTAACCATTGCCAAAGGATCTTCCGCTATTTTTGAAAGTTCTTTGAGCCTGTCAATAAAGGGCACGGTCTTATCCGCAACCAATGCTGTATTTACTCCAAATTTGTCTAGCTGTTTTATTGCTTCCGGTGGGAGCGCCTGTATAGTAGACATTTTAGTAAGTACGTTTCTTAACTTGGTCCCAGATTCAGCGCCTTTTATTCCTTTAGATGCTAAAACCTCAACAAGTGCAACGGATTCGCTTACATTCACGTTGGCGGCTTTTGCTGAAGCGCCAAAACCTAAAATAGCATCTTTTATAAGGGGAATGGCAGCAGATCCGTATTTAGATCCAGCTGCGAGTTTATCAATAATCTCGTTTGATTTTGAAGCGTCTATATTGAACTGGTTCATTACATCCGTTAATGCTTCAGCTGATGAAGTAAGATCCATTCCAGATGCTTTGCTTAATGTAATTGCAGATCTGGTTACCGCATCTAATGCATCCGCATTTTGAAGTAGGTCCGGCTTAGCAGATCCTATAAGCTCATAAGCTTTAAGAACCTCAGCTCCGGCTTTATAAGTAGCTTTTGCCGTATCCATGGAGATACGTTCCAAATGGGCAAGATCTTTTCCTGTAGCTCCAGTTATAGCAGAAACGCTTGCAAGGCTTTTCTCATAATCCAGATTAGCTTGCCCGGCCATGGTAAAAATACCGGCCAGACCCACTCCCAAACCAATTTGGGTAAAACGTCCAAGTTTATTAAAAGTGGAGTTAATCTTCTGATCAAAACGTTGAATGTGAGAAATACTATTTCGGGAGAACTTGCTTACGTTATTTGTCATACCTCTAATTACAGCGGTCATTTTATCGACCGCTGTAAAAACTGTAGGTACTTTAATAGTTGATGCCATTTTTACTTTTTTTCTTTTAATTGACGGTGCAGTTCCTTGCAGAGGTTATACCAGTACACAAGGCCGTAACTATCTTGTGCATCACAGTATAATTCTCTTATGGTAAAGGGTGACCAATGATATTCATTAACTACAGTTTTAATCATTGCGTTAATGTCCTCACCTGCAGGCCAGCCTACATAAAAGCCGCGCTTAACTGTTGGATAACTGTATAATCAAATTTCCCCATCTTGTTTAAATATCCTTGTGGTTGAGAAATTATGAATGACGTACACTTCAAAGCATACTGGAAAGAATCTTTACTAAGATTTAAACCTTTTGAAAGGTTTGCTAATTCATTGGGCCTGATCCTGGTCTTAAAGTCAACCTCTTCCAATATAACGGTAGTCCCATCTTCTGACATGATGGGTTCAGCAAGTTTATATTTAATCTTTTCGCCGGAAAGGGTTAAAAGACCTTCCATAGTAGCTCTCAACAAAGGAACATGATCTTCTTTTATGTCTTCATCCTGTAGCGGAGTTCCAACTATATGACGATTGAGAAAGTCTCTTAATTCAGGTAGTGCTACCTCTTCGGTAATTGCAGTTGTGGTTTTTTTCATTTTAAAATGATTTATTGATTATTAAAAAAGTGATTACTTATTTTCTATTTTCCCAGATGCTTATCTATCGCTGGTTCTGGTAAAATGCCCTGTCTTGCTTCTGTTTGAAGTTGATGGCCTGCTTTTACCCCAGCTGTAAAAATCTGGTTAAATACTTCTGGATGTTCTGTTTTAAATTGCTCTACTGTCATTGCTTAAATTTTTTTAGGTTTATTTTAAGGCGGCTTCTACCTCATCTCTTTTGTACCATACTCTATTCTGTATGGAGTATCTTTTGAGAAGTCCTTTTTTATCCCAGCTGTGAAGTGTTGCTAATGTTATACCTAGCATGGCCGCAACCTCATTACGACTGAGGTAAACAGGCGGTTCTTTTGGTTGCCAATTCTGCCTGATATCTTGGAGAGCTTCGTTTAGAGTGTCCAGCTTTTTCTGAATTTCTTCCATCTGGCTCTTTGGCACTAAGGCAATTTCTATTTCATCTTTACCTGCCATTACTTTGGAGATATTTCAGTTAAGGCGGCTTCTACTTCGTTTTTCTTGTATAGAACTTTACGGCTACCCATTTTGTAACCCTTTAAAATTCCACTTGTCGTGTAGTTGTAAATTGTTTTTTTACTTACTCCCAGAAGTTCCGCAACATCTGTTTTCGATAAAAATTCTAAAGAAGCCTTTCCCATTTTATCTGAATTATTTGTTTTGATATTTCAAATGTAAAAGGCTTAACTGCGGGATTTTTCGCAGGTAAAAAACTTTATTTCAGGAACTTATCTTCTTGTGGCGGTGGAATATTCAATTAAAAAAGGAGAAATTTGAGGTATTAAAGAACATAAAGAGGTATTTAAAAGAAAAACCCACTCGATTTGAGTGGGTTTTTTATGTGTTCACTGAGCCGAAATTCCGGCTCATTGAATGGATCAATACTATAAAATTATCAGGCTTGGATCTTTATTATTTTAAACATCTGGCAATCATCATTTAGATCTAAAGAAATATCCTGTACAGATGCGGCAGGATTTCGACTTTTCCACGTAGATGTCTTAGCGGCAGCATCAAAATTTATAAAATCTTTATGGTAGGAATTACCATTAGAAATAATTACATATCCGTATTTATTTGGTGCCAGATTGTTTTCCCAATGGTCCGGTGTTAATTCTTCTCCTAATAAAAGGTCACCAATTTTTACGTCACCTAATTTTCCGTTATTCATGTTGTCACTTGTCACTTTAAAAGCTTCTGTCCTAATTTCCGTTAGAGCTACTGATTTGCTTCTTAAGACTTCTGCTGTTTGCATTGTAGATGTTGTTTTCATAGTTGATTACTTTTAAACTTTATTTATTTATCGTACAATCTGTAATTTTGAACTGTACCTTTCATCTGATATATCTGAGGGAAAATTTTCCCTTAGTAGTTGCCTTAAGGCTTTATCTTTCGTTATAAATTTACCCGTACTTATACTCTGCTCTTCAGCTGTTTTAAGTTTATTATCCCACTCCTCAATTATATAATGATTTATTTCTAATTTTTTCAGCAACATAGTTTTTAGCTTTTTTTGGAATTTATATGAACTCTCCTATTTTTCAAAACAGCCATTGCGGCATCTTTGGCTTTCCCCTTTCGGGTGGGACTTAAATCGCCACCACGCTCTTCAAGTCCCTTCCTAACTGCTGTAGCAGTATCTATTGTTGCCTGGGCAAAGGCTTCTAATTTTTCCAGCTGCTTTATTAATTCTTGATCCGACATCGTTATTCGTTTGCGGCATTTTTTATTACATGCATTTCCGGATCCTTCTTTTCTTTCTGGATTTGTTTGGCGTAAAAATCTGCTATCTGTTGTGCGTAATCCATGCCAGATTTTCCAATATATTGAAGGAGCATTTTTTCCGATGAATGTTGCGTTATTTGCATTATTAAAGGAGTTGGTAGGGTGCCGTAGTTATTGCTGGCAAAGCTACGGCGACAAACATGTGAGCTAATTAACTGACACTTTGGGAAACTGCCTGTTATTTTTCTCTTCTTACCTTTTTTGATGTACTTCCCCGTTTTATCCTTAGGTATCTCTTTGCCTTGTTCATCAACCATTGTGACTTTCGCCCCTGGTATATGTTCATTAATTCCGGCAATATGGCAAAGTTCCTTTAAGTTGTCATTGAAGTTTTGAATAGCAATTTTATAAGGTAGCCCTTCTTTAAGAATTTCTTTTGTGGTAGGTAACACGGGGATGGTTACGTTTTTACCGGTTTTTTGCTGTTTTAGTTCTATCAATTCTAGACCGTTTCTTACAATGAAATTATCTTCAGTAAGTTTTAATAGATCTCCTCCTCTCTGTCCCAGATTACATCCTAGTAACAACCACTTTCTAACATTCTCTAAAGCTTCAGTTTTTAATTCAGTTCTTGCGATCTGGTCCAGTTCCGAAGGATTTAAGTAAATGATAAAATCATTTTTAGATTTACCTCCTTTGACTTTCTTTAATTGTGAGCTTGTTTCTATCCCATGTACCTCAGCATCCGCACAAACTGATTTTAGATCATCTATTTTTTTTCTAGCGTAACCTTCAGAATAGTTTTGAGAGTTCAAAAGCCAATCTAAAAATCTCTTTCCAAAATTTATGTCCACATCTTTAACACGATATTTTTTCCGCCCTTGAAATTTCCTGAAAATATTTAAAAGGTTCTGGTAAGATTTAATTCGGCTCTTAGATAGTCCTAATCCTCTGTGCGCATTTTCCCTTGTTCCTGCAGTATTTATAACTTGTTGAATACAATCCGTAATGATATCACTTTTCTCATCTTCATTTGTCGGATTATAGAAGTTATCCATAGCTTCATGTAGCCAATTCTTTTCAGTGGGATCAGGTCTTTCTTCTTTGAATTTCGAAATAACAAAATTTTCAATTTCTGAAAGATTATTATTCACTTCAGAGATAAGCTTCTTTAGAGATGCAGGAACATTCCGTTTTTTGCTTCTGTCTTTTTCCCAGTAAGTTTTTGTTACTTCAAGCTGGGTTTTTGCTGCAAACTGGAATTTTTTATTATTCTCATCAAAGGCTTGTAAGCGTATAGTTAGAGGAGCTTTTTCCCGCTGGGACCGGTACAAAAAATAAACAGTTGCCATTACTCAATATCATTTGGATTTTTCAAATATATAAAATTGGACGCTTAGTTGTACGCAAAAATTGTATTTCTTTATATTTTAATATATCTCATTATCTTTTCCAAAGTGATATGAAAAGCATTGATATAGTATATTTTATAGTGCTTTTTACTATATTTCAAGGGAATTAAAAATTTATATATATGTTATATTCAAGTCCCGTCACGAGTACTCAAGGCCTTGATAATCGACTAATTATCAAGGCTTTTTTTGGTTTATTGTCCCGGATTTGCCAAACATTTGCCAAGCAATATTAAAAAGAATTTTTTTGAACAATAAAAGGTTGAAGTTCCAAGAGAACCTCAACCTTTAAACCTCTATTTTATATGCTGTGCCTATTTCTTACTCTTGCGGAACAGCAATATTAAAGCAGCAGAAGCTACAGCGGCGACAGTAGCTGTTTTAATTACAAAGTTTTTACGGTTGTATTTCCATTCAGATTTTAATCCGCGTTCTGCAAAGAAATTAGGGATATGACCTTGTTTCAGGTCATCTAGAACTCCTTCAACCATATCAATACGATCTGCCAATATTAGGGGTACCCATCGTCCTAAGCTGGACTCACTTTTCTTAAATGCATGCCTTCGAATCATTCCGCTAAGCCCACGGGGAGGTGCTGCGGTACCAAAAACAGCCGTTATATTAGGCCGCTCTACCGAGTGCAGCACTTCTATATCTATTGGTTGTTGTTCCGATCGCTCCCAGGAGTAACCTTTAATCTCTTCGTCTGTACGTTTCTTGATTGGGTAAGTGGGATCATTTTTAGGATCTATATCTACTCCCCATCCTACAATGTGGCTGTGATTTCCGCCCCTTTTGTTTTTAAAATCTTCAGGACTGGTTTCATCTGTAGTCATAATCAATTTTTTTTAATTAATAGTTTAGGCTTGTTTTTGCTTAAATTCCGGCGGCAGGTGGAATAAGTACCGGTTTAATACAATTATCAAGTTTAGATGAAAAGATATGATAGCCTTCTGCCACTTCTTCCAAAGGTATGCGGTGGGTAATGATCGCCTTAGGATCCAAAACACCGTTTTTCACATGCTCTATCATTTTGGGCAATAACCTTTTTACTGAAGCCTGGTTGGCTCTTATGGTAATACCCTTGTTTAGCACATTGCCAATGGGGACAAGCGCATCTACTGGTCCGTAAACTCCTACGATGGAAACAATTCCTCCTTTTTTTACTGAATTGATCGCCCAGTGAAGTGCGGTTGTAGACCCGCCCTGAAGAAGTAGCTTTCTTCCCATAAGCGAATTTACTTTGTTTCCTGCAGCTTCAGCGCCTACTGCATCTATACATACATCGGCTCCCAAAGAGTCCGTTTGTTTTTTAATAAATACAACCGGATCTTCCAGTTCCTGAAAGTTAAAAACTTCGCACTGTGCATATTCCTTTACAAACTCCAGCCGGTAATCCAGCTTGTCAATTACAATTACACGGCCTGCTCCAAATAACCATGCGCTTTTTGCAGCCATAATTCCTATAGGGCCCGCACCAAAAACAACAACGGTATCACCTTCCTGGATACCCCCCATTTCTGCAGCCTGATAGCCGGTAGGAACAACATCTGTTAAAAGAACGGCATCATCTGGGTCCATCCATTCAGGAATAACAGTGGGGCCAAAATCAGCATAAGGAACACGCACATATTCTGCCTGCCCTCCATGATAACCACCGGTGGTATGTGAATACCCAAATATTCCCCCTGCGGCTGTGGATTGCGGATTTGCTTCGTGACAATTGCCGTACAACTCCTGCTTGCAAAATGCACATTTTCCGCAGGCAATATTGAAAGGAACCATCACCTTGTCCCCAACTTTAAGATTTTCTACAGATGATCCTGTCTCTACCACTTCTCCTATAAACTCATGGCCAAACGTTGTTCCCACTCTTGTATCTGGAACAAGCCCGTGATAAAGATGAAGATCTGACCCACAAATACAGGAGCGTAGTACTTTTACTATGGCATCTTCGGGATGTTCAATTTCAGGATAGGGTAGATTTTTGTCGGCGCGGATACGAAATGGTCCGCGATAATTTACTGCTAACATAATTTTCTCAGTTTAGTTAAATATTTTCTTTTTCAGCTAAACAAATCAACATTATGGGGAGATGGAAGAGTTGATTGCTTTTAATTTCTATTAAATTACGAAAAGCATATGCTGAAGGAAAGTATTTAACGTTACTTTATATTCGGTACAGGATCTTTTTCAGATGGTAATTTTTGAGAAAAATAAAGTAATAGCAGTATGGAATTTCAGGACTATACCAACTATCGGTTTTTGCTTAGAACCTAAAAATGAGTTACATTAAAATAAAACAAAGCCATGGAGGAAGAAGCATTGGAATTTGCACGAAAAGCACATGGAGATCAAAAACGAAAGTACACAGGAGAACTTTATATTGAGCATCCCAGGCGCGTAGCGAATACTGTTGCTGCAGTTTCTCATACTACCGCAATGATTTGTGCGGCTTACCTTCATGATGTGGTAGAAGATACCGCAGTTTCCATACAGGATATTGAACGTAAATTTGGGAGGGAGATTTCGAAACTGGTGCATGAGCTTACAGATAAATATGTAAAAGAGAACTATAAGCAGCTTAACCGGGAAAAACGGAAGGAGAGAGAGGTGGCAAGACAGTCAAAAATGAGTGCCGAAGCCAAAACCATTAAACTTGCTGATGTTATTGACAATACCCGGGATATCATTAAGAACGATCGTAATTTTGCACGTCGCTATATCCCCGAAATGGAAGCTTTAACAGAAGCGCTGCAGGGCGGTGATTTTAAATTACTGATGCGGGCCTGTTTTGAAGTGCAGCGCGCAAAATATCTATTGAAAGGAAAAGATGATGCCCTTATTTAACCAATGAAATTTTGTTAAACTTCAGAAAGCTGTAGTGAGTTACTCACAAGGTACAGTTTCCGGGACCCTGGTTAATATAATCTCCTGGGGATCGCGCCGGTTAATGTTGATAAGCTCTACATTTTGAATACCGTAATTAAGATCAATGTCCCCCTGGCATAGTTGTCCGTTGTTGTCAGAGTCCCATTCGATTTCCATATAAAAACGAGCATTATTGTTGTCTGTTAAGTCTGGAATGGGAGCATAAGGATCTTCCGGGATTTCCATTCTTATTTGGGAAGGCAGCTCTTCTACTTCATAGTTTTGACTTGCCAGTAGTACTTCAGTAGCGTTCGTTATCGTGTCGTTTTCACCATACAAATTTAGTGTGAAAGTGGGGTTAGTAAAAGTAATATCCTCGTTGCTCTTTAAATCCAGTATGATAAAGTTTACATCGGCATCGTCTATATCGGTGTCACAGGAAAATGCCAGAAACATGATAAAGAAAGAGAAAAGTAGGGCTGTGGCCTTTTTCATTTTTAAGTAATTTTTCGATTAAGCGTTTTTATTTTTAGAGAAGATAAGTCATTCCAATTCAAATTAAAAAAGATTAATAATAATTTTAAGAAATGGGAAAATTTCCACTACAATAGAAATTGTTTAGGATTATTTCCTAAATTAGCAGTACTATGGGAACACCTGCAACAATTGAAATCAAGCATTTTAAGGAAGTAAGAGAGGAGAACAATTTTACACAATCTGAATTTGCTGAACTCCTCGGAATAAAAAATTCTACAGCCGATATTGAGCGTGGACGTACTAAACTCTCCGGAAAAGTAGTTGCCGAACTTTTAAGGCAATTTGGAGTAAATCCGCTGTGGCTTTTCGGAGACAGCGGTCAAAAGTACCTGCAAATTACCAAGGGCGATGTGAGTCCAAAGGTTATTACTGTGAACAGCTCCGATAGTGAGAATATCCTTATGGTGAACCAGAAGGCAGCAGCCGGTTATCCTCACAATGTTCAGGATGTGGAATGGTACAATCAGCTACCGGCATTTGATATCCCGTTGCCGGAATTCAGAAATGCCACCTACAGAGGTTTTCAGGTGGAAGGAGATAGTATGTTGCCTAATTACAGACCCGGAGAATGGGTGATGGCTAAGGCGGTAGGCGGTATTGATGAAGCAAGCAACAATAAGGTCTATGTTGTGGTTCTTTACGATTCTGTACTGGTCAAAAAACTGCAAAAATTGCCTGATCCTTCTAAGTTATTATTGATTTCATTAAATGAAGAGTATTTGCCTTTGGAGGTGAAGGTGAACGACATTCAGGAACTTTGGCAGGTAAACAGTAAGCTGACTTTTAATCTCGACAATCCTTCAGAAAGCGGACTCTTTCAGCAATTACAGCAATCTATGGAAGAGCTTAAGAAGGAATTGAGATCCTTCAGGAAATAGGAGCCACATATATTTGCCGAAAATTGCCATTTTTTATGGTCAACTTCTTTTAATCTTAAGAATTTTCAGTTTTTTTCTTCTGACACTGAAGGATTTATGCTGAAAAGGAGAGTGCCTGAAAATGGCGAATATCGACCTGCAGTATCTTCTACAATTAAATCTTGTTCAAAAACGTAAGAAAAACTTGAAACATTGGCATCTGGATCTTCTTGACAGAGAATACCGATTGAATCAACTGCTAAAAAATGGCAATTATCGAAGTATGGTTTTTCTGTAGCCAAAAATGGCCAAGTAAAGGTTTTATGATCTTTTTTAGCAAAAATTACATAAGAATTCTTCCGAAGAAAGAGAAGTTAATAATCTAATGATATTAACTGTTACTAGAAAAAAACCTGACTGGAATGATTATTCGAGGAGGTGCCTGAAAATGGCAATTATCGACCTGCAGTTTTTCACGCAATTTCAAATGGCTAATAAAAAAGCCCCGAATCCGGGGCTCTTCTTAATTAATTGGTTGGTAATTGGAAATCTGTAATTTTGAAGATTTATTCTTCAGAATTTCATTATTTAGTCTCTTCCTCAACAACTTCTTCCATTGTTGAGAAGGAAATAACACTTCTACGGTTTTGAGCATATTCTGCTTCAGTACAACCGGTAGCATCGGTACAATCGTTTACTGGTCGTGATTCACCATAACCTATGGTGCTGATGTCACTGGCAGCTATACCATGTTCTACCAGATAGTTCTTAGTAGACTCAGCTCTTCTCTGTGAAAGATCCATGTTATATTCATCAGTACCTCTCGCATCTGCGTGAGAAGCAATCTGAATTTCGGTGGCTTCACTACTCTTAAGAATATCGATAATTTGATCCAGTACTTCCTGATATTCAGGAGTAATATTGGATTTGTCAAACGCAAAATAGATTCTGTCTTCATGTGGAATTTCAATCTCTACAGTTTTCTTAATATACTGTGCTCTTGTGAACGAGTAGAGGTTGTCGTTTCCACTTCGGTTAGAAGCAAGGAAACCATTTTTCTCGCCTTCCTTAATGATAAAAGCAAAATCATCGTAAGCACTGTTAAGGGAATTCCCTAAGTTCTCTGCTTCATTATAATCACCTTCAGATTTGTAAATGTCGAGATTACCGAAACCTAAATGACCATCTGAAGCGAAGTAAAGCGTGTTGTTTTCACTTATAAAAGGAAACTGTTCTCTGTGCTCCGTATTAATTCCAGGTCCAAGATTTTCCGGAGTTCCAAAAGTTCCATCTTCGTTAACAGCTACTTTGTAAAGGTCAAAAGATCCCTCTCCTCCAGGCATGTCGCTGGCAAAGAAAAGTGTCGAACCATCAGGACTTAAAGCAGGGTGTTCTACGGAATATTCTTCGCTGCTAAAAGGAAGTTTTTCGGGTTCAGACCATGTTCCATTTATCATTTGAGACCTGAGAATGCTAATATTTGCAACTCTTATTCCGCTGGTATCCTTAACTCTTTTCTCGTTAGTACGGTCGAAGTAAACTGTTTGTCCATCCTGAGAAAAGGCTGCTGAACTCTCGTGCTCGTCTGTATTAATTGCATCAGAAAAAAGAACAACATTGTTGATTTCCCCTTCTTCGGAAATATTTCCTGAATAAAGGTCCAAAGTTGGCTTTTTATTCCATGGATAAATTGGACGGGCTGTGTTTCTGGTTGAAGCAAATGTAATCTGATCTTCCCCAAAATAAGAAATACCAAAATCTGAAGACGCACTGTTGTCTGTAGCCAACATGGTTGTTTCATAGATGAAAAGATTACTTGAATCTACAGTACTTGCCTGAAAATCTTCAAAGGCTATTTCTCTGTCATAATAGGATGCAAAGTATTTATCTGCCTCATCATTTTGTCCGGCAGCACGAAGCGAATGTGCAAACCTGAATTCATATTCAGGGGCGACAGTTGCTTCATGCCTTAAAAATAACAATTTGTAAACTTCAGCTGCATTCTGCATTTGATTCGTATAAAAATAGGAGTCTCCAAGATTTTGAAGCACTTCCTGATTTTTGTCAGCAACATCTTCGTAAGCATTTGCCGCATCAACGTATGCACGCTGAACAAAAAGTTTATCAGCTTTCTTAATTTCAGATTTTTGTCCGAAAGCAGAAATGCTTATTAATGTTAATAAAATAGTTCTATATATATTTTTCATGTTATGCAGTTTTTAGAAGAATCGGGGTGATTTGTCATATCCTTTGGTAAGCCCGAAAAGATCAAAATCATATAAAATCATGATCTCATGGGTGCCGTCGTTATAGTTGCCTAAATTGGAAGTGGTGTAATCGTACGCATAACCTACACGAAGTTGCGGTGTGATTTTAAAGTTCACCAGGCCGGTAACAGATTCGTTAAACCTGTAACCAATTCCTGCTTCCAGGCGCTCATACAAGAGCACATTTGCAGTAACATCAACAGATAATGGAGCACCTTCAACCCCCCTGGCCATAAAAGCGGGTTTTAATTTTAGATTCTCGCTTACGTCGAAAACATACCCCCCTGTAGCGAAGTAGTGAATGTTCTCTTCTCCCAAAGCCGTAAGGCCCTGTTCATTTTCTAAATGTTTAGAAGTAAAAAGGTTTGGGGCAGATAATCCTAAGTAATAATTATCGCCAAACCAAAATGCTCCAACCCCAAAAACGGGAAAAACCTCGTTGATGTTTTCAAACGCTGGATCATCCTGATCATTTACTATAATTCCTGCAGTGTTGGAATCAAATGTGGATAAACCGGCTTTCACCCCAAAAGAGAGGTTACTGGTTTCTCCTGTAGGAAGAACATAAGCGAAATCTGCGGTTATATTGTTTTCCTTTATCCAACCCCCAATTTCATCATGAACTACAGTTAAGCCTAATTCAATTCTGTCACTCACCGGAGTGTGAGCGAAGAAATTGGCGGTGCTTGGTGCACCGTCAATTCCTACCCACTGTGATCTGTAAATCCCACCTAGATTAAGCATACCGGGATTGTCGGTAGCATAAGCCGGGTTAACCACACTCATGTTATACATGTATTGAGTGAAGAGCGGATCTTGTTGAGACATACCCTTAAGAGAGAAAAGGATAATGCCTGCGAATATTAAATATTTTGTTATTTTTTTCATTTCTGTCTAGTATTTATCCTGATTATCTACTTAAGTATATTTTTCCTTGTCTTGGAGGTGTAGTTCCATCGTTAAAATCTACGATATAGAAATAAACTCCTACAGGTAACACATCATCGCCAAGGCTTTCAGATTCGGTAGATGTACCGTCCCACTCGGGAGTACTGG
Source organism: Autumnicola lenta (assembly GCF_031846515.1). Classification (NCBI taxonomy): domain Bacteria; kingdom Pseudomonadati; phylum Bacteroidota; class Flavobacteriia; order Flavobacteriales; family Flavobacteriaceae; genus Autumnicola; species Autumnicola lenta. The sequence goes on along the minus strand of NZ_JAVRHO010000017.1, from coordinate 2,117 downwards.
CGTTTCCTTTATAAACAGTGTTACCCCATCTATTAAATATCTCAAGGCTGTAATTAGGATATTCTTCTTCAATGTTTTCAACGATAAAGAGATCGTTTCTTCCGTCATCATTTGGTGAAATTCCTTCAGGAAAAATTAAAGGACAATCTTCCAACTGTACCGTATATGCAAGTCTTTGTGAACTTTCACACTCTGTCACATCATCAAATAGAGCTGCGTAGTATGTAGCACCATCTTCCAGTGGAGTATTCAGGCTTAAAGCATCACTTCCATCTTCAGAAGCGTACCATCTGATATCTCCCGGCTCATTAATAGCAGCATTCAGGTCTAACAGGGTATTATCATCAAACTCACATAGCTCAAGCTGAGACTGGTCTATTGTTGGAGTAGGAGCATCGTTAATAGCAACCATAATTATAGCCGCTTCAGAAACACATCCACCTTCTGCACTCATATCGGTAACGTAGTAAGGCTGTTCTACAAGTAAATCTGTAGGCTCTAACTCGTCTGTTAATTCCACGTTTGAGTAGTAAGTGATATTATCTCCACTAACATCCAGATTTGCAACTGTTGCACCTTCTATGGCGCAGAAAGTAAGATCTGTTACTGTTGGTGCTTCTGGAGCAACGTTCACATTTACTGTCATTGTAGAAGTGCTTGTTCCGCAAAGCTCATTATCAGATTCTACAGAGTAGATAACCTCATAACTGTCTGCATCGTACATGGCAGGATCAAAAAGTCCTTCAGTAATAATTTCTTCACCTAAAGTGAATGTACCGTCCATATCTGCATCTGCAGATAGTTCTCCAAAAAGATTTACGGGGCTTTCGTTAGAACAAACTGGGACTTCCATATCTGCGCCAGCGTTAGCCGATTCCAGGACTACTACTGTGATGATAGCTGAGTCTGAACAGTTTCCATCACCTGTGCTTACAATGTAAGTGACAAGATAAGTATCTGGTTCATATAGAGACGGATCCATCATTCCATTAGCTATAGTATTGCCATTAAGCGTAAACCTTCCACCCATATTTGCTTCTTGTCCCAGTAGGTTAAACAGATCCTGAGTTTCTTCATTCTGACAAACCATAAGGTCTTCATCTGGATCTGGCCCTGCAGAAGGAACAGCTCTTATAGTTAAGAAAAGCGATGAGGTGTCATTACCACATTCGTTTCTTGCCGGAACGGTGTAAATGAATTCATAGATTCCTGCATCGAATTGGGAAGGGTCTACTATTCCTTCTTCAACAATAACTCCGTTGTAGGTCCATTCTCCATTCATGTCTACAGTGTCATCATCTAATCTGGAGAAAAGATTTTGGCTTCCTGCATTCTGACACACCGTATATACATTGTCTATTCCTGCATAAGCAACATCCTGTACAGTAAGCGTAAAGGTGATTTCGGCAGAACCTGTAACACAGGATAGTTCTTCTTCATCCAAAGAATAAGTAATTTCATATTCACCTGGTCCCATTGTTCCAGGATTAAATGTTCCATCCTCATATCCTTCAAATACTCCGAAATCGGGGTTGTCACCAATAAAATCGGTTAAATCCTGAACACCCGCATTTTGACAAATTGGGGCAGGATCGTCTACTTCTGTTAATTCAGCGGCAATTTCGTCTATGATTGTTACTTCAATATTTGTAGACGATTCACAACCTCCGTTAGAAACAGTATAAGTGGTTTCAAAAACCTGAGAAGGAGTTGCTGGATTTGCAAGGTAGGCGGCTATTTGTGCGGCTACTAATTCTACATCTGGTGTAAATTCACCAGTTAAATCAACATTACCTTCTTCCTCTAAAAGATCATTGAAGAGAGAAACAGCATTATCAGGATTCTCGATTAGTTCAAGAACTTCAGAGATACAGTAAGTGCGTTCAATTGTTGCTACTGTCGTTGAACCTTCAGTAACTTCAATAACAAAAGTAGTAGAGTCCATTCCAGTCACACATTCCAATTCATCACCATTCACAGTGTAGGTTACTTCATAAGTACCTACGCCCATAGTTGCAGGATCAAAAGTTGTAGCAGGTGTTCCGTTTACGGTAAAAGTTCCACCGGTAGTAGTATCTCCAACTAACAATGTGGCTAGAGTGATAGTGCTTGCTTGA
>NZ_JAVRHO010000016.1:0-95803 GCF_031846515.1 Autumnicola lenta | reverse complement strand
AGGCTTTTGTTGACTTCTTGCCTACGCTTTCTCTTTTAGATCCGTTGATCGTAATTGACTTCATTATTATTAAATTTTAGGCTGCAAAAGTAGATCTTTTTTCGGTTCTATGAAAAGTTATTGTTTAAAAGTTTGAAGCTGTTTTAGTTGTGAATTGTTTGTTGTTTGTTGTTTGTTGTTTGTTGTTTGTTGTTTGTTGTTCGGGGTTCGGGGTTCGGAGTTCGGATGTCTGTTGTGAGCTATGAAACTTTATCTATCTCTCGCTACTTTAATCTCCCGCCGAGTAGGCAAAAGGAAAGCATGCTGAAAAAACGACAATTATCGATCTATTAGTATTGGAGTATTGGAGTGGGGATGTACCACCCCGATCTTCGGTCACCCCTCCTTAAAAGGAGGGAAGCTTTTTATCAGTAAAACCTTTTAACTTCTAATTTCGTACTTCTTACCTCGAATTACATTATAAATTTAGAACTTATAGAACGGTTATTATGAACCCTGTTCATTACATCTGCAAATAAATCTGCGCAACTAACGACTTTAATTTTTCTGCTTTCTTTCTTCAGCGGAATAGAGTCGGTTACGATCAATTCCTGCAACTTCGATTTCTCCACACGCTCATAAGCTTCTCCTGAAAGAACGGGATGGGTACAGATAGCACGGACACTAATTGCACCGCGTTCCATCATCAGATCAGCAGCTTTGGTTAACGTTCCTGCCGTATCTACCATATCATCAACCAGAACAACATTTCTTCCCTCTACATTTCCTATAAGTTCCATATGCGAGATCACATTGGCCTTTACACGTTGTTTATAGCAAATTACAACATCGCTTTCAAGCGCTTTGGAATAAGCATAAGCTCTCTTGGAACCTCCCATATCGGGAGATGCAATAGTGAGATTGCTCAAATTGAGATTCCGAAGATAAGGCAGGAAAACAGTGGAAGCAAAAAGATGATCTACAGGTTTTTCAAAGAAGCCCTGAATTTGATCGGCATGCAGATCCATAGTTATAATGCGCGTAGCACCTGCTGTTTCTAAAATGCTGGCAATCATTTTTGCTGCGATAGGCACACGAGGTTTGTCCTTTCTATCCTGTCTTGCCCATCCAAAGTATGGCATTACCGCTGTAATATGTCGTGCAGAGGCGCGTTTTGCTGCATCCAGCATCAGGAGCATCTCCATAAGATGATCTGCACCGGGATGGGTTGAGCCAATAATAAAAACCCTTGCACCACGTACAGATTCCTCGAAAGAAGGCTGGAATTCACCATCGCTGTAAGTAGAGGTGATTACGTTCCCCAGTTTACTGCCATAAGCAGCTGCAATTTTTTCGGCAAGTTCCCGGCTTTGCGTACAATTAAAAAATTTGGCGTCAGTTACTAAGGTAGGCATGTGATTATTTATTTTTGAGTAAATATAGTTGATATTGTATGCCTTGCAAATTTAGGAATAATTCTGTTGGGGAGTAGTGGGTAATTTTGTTCTGAAGGAAGAAATATAAATTTTGAAAGAATAAAATTTTTGCAATTTCTATTTTTCTGCGAGTTCTCATAAAAGCTAAAACCCCTCCGGCCTTCAGCCACCTCCCCTTGAAAAAATGGGAGGACCTTTTTTTATAGTAATTAATCGCCCACTTCACTGCTTCACAACTTTTAAAAGCTTTGCAGAAAATTTTCACTGTACTGTCGCAACATATCAGCTAGGCGAGGAATTCCAATTCTAAATTTCCTGGCGGCAGGATCTTCATTGTTATAGCTGTATTCCCAGCGGAATTCATTCGTGGTACGTACCTCTACCTTCCTGTTTCTATAAATCGTTCCGGGAAATATTGGAAACGCCACCTGAAATCCCCCGGAGCTTCCTGCTTCTGTATAACCCGCAAAAAATCCTATATCGACAGTTCCAAATTGCTTTATGATGTCTATTCTGGCACCTTTGTCTTCAAACAGAAATTGTCCTGCGCTAAGTCTCAGGCTAAGACGTTCATAATTCAGGCGATATTCCGCATCCACTACAGCATATACACTGTTGAGCTCTTCAGCATAAAAACTACCGGAATTCATCCAGTAAAATCCTGTAAGTCCCGATTCGAGTCCAAAGCTCCAACGTTTATGGAGGGGCGCATATCTGTACTGTATATCCAGCCCGTACCGATCGTAGTAAAAAGTACCCATACTAACTGCCAGGAAGTGATGGTCCAAAGGTTGCGAAAAATAGTGCAGTGAACTTGGGGCCAGTCGAGGCTTCATATCCTGCGCATCCAGCCGGTTTTCCAATGGAATGCTAATACCTGTTTGCACACTCAGGCCCGGCGTCAGATAAATTCTGGTATCTATTATGGCATTAAGCTTTATCTGAAAAGGATTACTGTAATAACCGAATCGGGCAGCGAAGTCAGGATGAATCCGAAAATGGAAACGATAGCTTTCGTAAAGATCATTCGCTTCTTTGTAAAAAGCTTTTTCCTCCAGATTCAGGCTGCTGTAGTTATAGGTGCCCGCCTCATATTTTCCTATCGGGCGGTTATGATATAGTGGAAACCAGAGAATAGCTTTTTCGGGTTGCTCTTCCAGCAAGAGTTGGGCATAACGCATACTATGCAGGGGATTCCGAAATTCTCTATGCTCGAAAAAGATTTTTAGAGTGTCTGCCGATTCTTTTACCTGTACATTCTCAAATCCTGCTTTAAACAGCTTTTGTTGAATATCCTGCGCGCGGAGCCCAATGAAAAAAAGACCCGCACAAATGCTAATCCATATTTTTCTCATAGTTTCTCAAAGCTCGAGGAGCAGAATTTAAGGAGAACTGCACGGCAACCTGAAAAGCTACTTCCTTAGCCTCCAAAGTATATGCCTGTAAGTGCAGCCATTCCCATAATTTAACAAAAGCCCCCGCATTAAAAGTTTTGGTGTTGTATTCCAGCATTAAGCCGCCGTAATTAAGTGGCATATAAGAGAATCCGCCGAAGAAGCCGTCTAAATATCTGCTGCCATAGACTTCTGTTTTTCTTTCTATTTTAAAGAAATCCCGGATACCTTCATTTGCATCATTTTTCAGAAAGACATAGGGTGATCCAAAACCTGCTGTTACCTGAAATAATCCCAGAGTGGTGTTGAAGTTTTTAGTCGCCACGAGATAATCGTGTGCCAGTGCCGGAGAAACTGAACCGGGAGGCGTCCAACCCAAAACGAGTGCCGGAAAAAATTCTTTTTCCTCCATTAATTTAAAGCGAAGGTCGAGGTGCCGGTCACCAATTCCTATTTGCTCAGCAAGAGAAGGCCTGTAAGAAATACTCATTCCGACTTCCATAAAAGCAGTCAGGCTCGCTCGAGCGCTATAAAAATTGAGATCATTGCCTCCGGGAGAAGAATCCTGGGTAAGCAAAATATTGTTAGAGTATTCCCGCGGAAAATAAGAAAAAGACAGCCCCAAAGGCTTATCTGCCTCCCACTTTGCAGAAGGAATAGTCATTAACCCTGGTTTCCCTAAAAAATTCACCTGTGAATAACTGAAGGATCCAAAGAAACCCAGCAGTATCCACAGGTGAAGAAAAAGCCTGATATTCATTTTTTATTCTACCATTTCCGGCGTCTCATCGTCATCGGTTCTTCCCATGAATGCGTATCGTAGACTAAGTCCTATTTCGAAGCCCCGAACAGAAATTTGTTCACTTTGGAGCTCTGCATCCAATGAAGTTCGGAAGCTTTGGGTATAGAAACCTGTATTATACCTACCTTCAAGTAAAAGCCCAAAAGAATCGGAAAACATATATTCCAGTCCGGTTTTCAGATAAGCACCGTAATTATTTCCGCTAAAAGTTTCTGCAGCTTCACTACCCGCTCCGCCTTCAATCGTCCTGGAAACTTTATTTTGAACAAAGTATCGATTAACCCCAACTCCTACTAAGAAATTGAAATCATCCCTTAAAAGTTCATTAAAGTTATAAGTTAGCCCCAGGGACAAAGGAATAAGAGTCTGATCAATACTTTCAGAAATGGTAAGGTCCCCAAATTGCCCTTCGCTGGTAAAGTCACCCGTCCAGAGCCCTACTCTTCCATCCAGACTAAAATTTCTGTAAAGGTTTAATTCGGCACTTATAAAAGGCATAGCCCCTCCTTTTGTAAAGTCCTCATCTGCCTCAGAACTTATCAGTACATATTTCTCATTGGCATCCGAATAGGACCTGTTCCAGTAGGAAACACCCACCCCCACGTTGTTAAGTTTAATTTGAGCCTGGGCGCCGTAAGTAAAGAGACCAAAGGCCAGTAGTAAAAATGCTATAGATTTATTCATGTTTATAATTTCTGGTTGTGGTTAATGATTAGTTTCCGGATCCCTGGTTGTGACAATTATTTACTGCAGTAGTAAGTCTGGCATCTGCCATATCCTCTACAGTTTCGAAATCCGTATTTACCTGAGTTGTCAATCGCTCCCTAATTTCCAAAGCCTGTGCTTTTTCCTGCTCCATGAAATTTATTAAAAGTTCTGCCACCAAAATGTCCCATTCTATTAAAGCGTTTCTGGCTGCCACAGCATACATTAATGTAAGCTCTCTTAGCTGAGTGGCCAGCTCTGTCTCTCCCATGTTCTCTAACTGCTGTGCCGTAAGAAGCAGATTTTCCAGGGTGGCAATAATCGCAGCTTTGCTCTCTGCATAACGCTCTTCCTGTAGGGCTGTCCTTTCTTCATAACGCACGTCTGCTTCATCGAGCCTACGGGCATAATTACTTTCAATAATAAAATAGTTGGCATCTGCCTGCTCTATAAGCTCTTCTATCCTTAACTCATAAGCTTCATAAGCTGCCTCCTCACAAGGATTGCTTATAGTCTGGCTCACAACGTTAAACCCATCAAAACCAGGAAGAACCTGATTTTTGGTGTTGGGATTTGTTACAGCTCTTAAGCCTTCCAAATCTACGGTGAAGTTTATACGTGGAAGAAGCATTCTTATCTCTTCAGGTGCGTTAGCCAGAGCGGCTGCAAGCTCTTCCAGGTCTGCATCCAGAGGTGTACTCTCATCCATTATGGAGGCGATACCGGCGGCATCAAGAGCCTGCGCCCTTTCATTTATCGATGCAGGAAGATCAGCTGTAAAAGCCCCTACCGCAGCCAGTTTAGTTCTGGATTCCTGACTGATTTCCCCGTCTGGCCCGGCATTTAGGATATCGTCGATGATAGCCTGAGTTTCTGCCGAATTATCTACCGATCCTACTTCGGGTTCGATGATCACGGGATCTGCGTCCTCGATCTCCGCGAGGTTAGGGATATCATTAAAATCTTCATTGACAAATTCGTATGGATCGATAAAATCTACGTCTTCTGTACCACAGTTAACGAGAAGCAGCGATAACAAGAGCAGGCTCCACATAGATGCTCTCCGCTGAAAGTGTAAAAATTGATTCTTCATTTGATTGGTTTAATTAAGTAAATAGTTCAGATTTGAAATTGCAATTAAAAAATGTTCAGTGTTGTTTATTGATCGTCTGCCATTGGATCAGTCCATAATAATTTCTAGCGTTTTTGGTTGCTGAAACAACTTCAGCATGATGAAATATGTTGATCCCTGCTTTTTTTATCTCCCAACAGAAATCTACCAAAGGGCTACCTTGCTCTTCACTTTCTCCCAGAAGCCTTCATGTTCCGGACCATAGGCATAACCATATGCATAACCATATTTATTTCCGTAGCCAAAATTAGCTGCCTCCACATCATTAAGTACAAAACTTACCTCCTGCAGCTTACCGTCCTTCTTAGCATCTGCCGCAAAATCCAGCAACTTCTTTTCTGTGTAATTAGCCCTCACCACATAAAGAGTAAGGTCTGCATACTTATTGATCAGGAAAGTATCAGACACCAGCATGGAAGGCGCAGTGTCTACTATAACATAATCATACATACCACGCAGTTTAGTAAACATATCTGCCGTGCGTGGATGTCTCAATAATTCTGAAGGATTAGGCGGTATACTTCCTGAAGATAACAGGTAAAGGTTTTCATGTAAGCTCGACTCCTTAATAAGTTTTTCCAGGGATAAACTTTCATTTACAAGATAATCGCTCACTCCCTGCCATTCTTTTGCGTCCTTTTCAAACCGCTGAAGTTGTGGATTTCTGAGATCTCCACCCATTACCAGAACTTTCTTCCCCGTATTTGCCAAAGTGGTAGCGAGGTTAAATGCCACAAAGGTCTTACCCTCTCCTTTAATTGTAGAGGTGATAAAAATATTTATGCCGGAAGTTTTGTCCCCGGAATTCACCAGAAGGTATTGCAGGTTGGTGTGCAATATCCTGAAAGATTCCGCGAGTACAGAACGATCATTTTTTTGGATAAGTTCTTCTTTGTTTTTCCCCAACCTGGGAATTTCCCCTACAATAGGAATATCATTAATAGCCGCTTCAATATCGTTTCTCTCCCTTACCTTATTATTTAAAAGGTTTCTTGTATAAAGAAAGGCAAATGGAATACCCAGCCCCAGAAGTAAAGCTGTAAGATAACTGCTCCTTGGATTTGGACTAACCGGAATACCGGAACTCAGAGCACTGTCTACTATTTTCGCCTTTGGTGCTGTAACTGCCAGGGACAGGGAATTTTCTTCCCGCTTTTGCAGAAGGAACAAATACAAGGTTTCTTTAATTTGCTGCTGACGCTCAATCCCCCTAAACTGCTTCTCCTGGGAAGGAACTGCTGAAATCCTGGAGCTTATTGCCGCTGCCTGCCGGTCCACATTGTTCTCTGCAATTTCCAGATTAGATTTCATTCGCCTGAGACTCTGCTGCACATTAGCTTTTAATTGCTCAATTTCACTATTGAGTTTGATGATTACAGGGTTTCTTTCACTGGATCCTTTCAGGATCCGGTTCCTCTCAAGAACCAGGTCGTTGTACTGATTTATTTGTTCATTAACTGAAGATTCTTCAATTCCAAGATTGGCGGGCAGGAGATCTGTAGTATTGTTATTCTGAAGATAGGAAATCATGGCATCTGCCAGTTCTATCTGGGTATCGATTTCCTGTTGACGCTGCCTGTACTCTCCGGCTGTGGAAACAAACATTCCGGATTCCGTCTGGATATCCGTAAGCCCTCTGCTCTCTTTAAATTCCACTTTTCCGCTTTCTACAGAATCAAGTTCTTCGTTAATGATAATAAGACGTTCATCTATAAATTCTGCCGTGTTCATTGCCACAAGGTTCTTGTCTTCTATGGCTTCTCTGTTATACTCCAGAATTAACTGGTCCAGAATATCTTCAGCCTTTTGTCGAACGGGATCATTTAACGCCAGTTCTATAAGACTGGAATTGCTTTCTTTAAGACGTACCTGCAGATCATTACTGTAAGCTCCGGCCACACTTTCTACGGGACTAAAAGTGACGAGGATAGGATTTTCAGGAGTGGCCTTTCTACCAGGATTGAATTCATTTTCCAAAACAAGGATAGTACCAAAGCCAAGGTCTACCGGCGTTCCCATCACCGTATTGTATTTCTTCCCGTCACTAATTCTGGTAAGGCTTAGCTTATTGTTACCTTTATAAACCAAACTGAATTCTCTCCCTGGTACAGACTGTAGTATAGCTTCATCCAAACTGATGATCTTTACCAGCAGAGGGCTTGTACTATATAATTCGGGTGTACGCAGGGCCTCCTGGTCGAAATAACGAATATTCAGGTTAAGTGCCTTTACCACACTGGTCATCAGTCTACGGGAACGCAGGATTCCTATTTCGTTCTCTATACTATTCCCGTTCATTCCGCTAAACAGTCCGAGATCAGCAAAAGCAGCCATTTCAGAATTCTGGCCATTCTTACCGTCTTTAATAATAATACTTGCCGTAGTAGAATATACCGGCGTGGTTTGTCTTAAATTTAAAAAAGCAATAGTCAGTGCAAGGATAACACAGCCCACAAACCACGGCCAGTAACGCAGGTATTTCTCCAGCTCCTCCCTGATGTTGATTTCAGTAGATGACCTGTTTGGAGTATTTTGTGATTGTGCCATAATTATCGGGTAAAGAGTAAAACTAATGAAACAAGTACCGAGGCCACAGAAAGGTAACTGCTGGCAGTACCGAGATAGCTCGCTGACTGGCGACGGGGTCCTATTGGCTCTACATAAACCACATCGTTTTGCTGTAAGTTATAGTATGGAGAAGAAACAATATCAGCATTGGTGAGATCCAGATAGGCATGAGTGGTTACGCCATCCTCTTCACGCATCACCAGGATATTTGTTCTCTTTCCGGTTAGCAGTACATCCCCCGCAAAGCCCAGGGCTTTCGGGAGGCTTACATGATCGTCTTCTATCGGGAAAGTACCAGGACTCGCCACTTCCCCCAGTACGCTTATCTGGAAATTGAGGATTCGCACATTCACTATAGGATCCTGCAGGTAAGGCAAAACTTCTTTTTTAATTTTAGCAGCCAGCTCTATACTGGTTAATCCCTCTACCTCTAATGTTCCTATAACAGGAAATTCTATCGTACCTTCATTAGACACCATATAGGTTTCCAGTTCTACATTTGCTCCACCACCACCTGTACCCTGACCCATAGCCATTACAGATTTTGTCAGGTTAAAAGGCAAAGCCGCTGCCTGCTCCGGGGCAGAAACACGAATGGTCAGCAGGTCATCGGGTTTTATTTCCACATTGTCTGGCAACCTTTTTTGTTCAGATGTCTCAAGTCCCTGAAAATAGGCTACGCTCTTACGGGAAACACAGGAAGTTGTTAAAAAAACTATGCAGAGTACTAACAATAACTTATAATTTAATCTGGGGGTGTACATTTAATGGGATTTCAATTTGCCGCGAATATAGTATACTTATTAACATAATTTAAAAGAAAATTAACTTTTAAAGATTATGATTTAAGAACTTATTTATCTCAGGCATATTCTTTTACAAAAGTTCTTAGCTCTGCATTACTGCGTAGTATATTTAAAAGTGCCCCAATTATAATAAACATCAAAAGCAGGATAACCGTCACCCAGGAAGCTGAAATCACCCCCGAAAGAAGGAAAAAGCCTACGATAACAAAAATATTTAAACCGCCAAGACAGGTGCTTGCCTGCCAGTGGGTAAAACCAAGATCGAGTAAAACATGATGTGCGTGATTTCGATCTGCCTCAAAAGGGCTTTTACCGCCAAGCATTCGTAAAATCATCACCCTGCCGGTATCCAGAATAGGTATAAATAATATTGCCAGAATAAGCAGGATGCGGTTATAACCACTAAATGCTACCATCGAGACCGTTATCCCGGGCTCCATAACCAGTACTTTTAATGTAAGAAATGCAATCATGAACCCAATTATCAGGGATCCTGAATCGCCCATAAACATTTTCCTTTTCCCCCTGGAAAAATTAAACCTTAAATATGCAGCAAGGGTACCTGCCACAGTAACCCCGAGCAACACAAAATAAGGATGTCCTGTTATATAGAAGACGCAGGCATAAGCAGTACAAATTATCATTCCTACTATAGCGGCAAGTCCGTCTATACCATCTACCAGGTTATAAGCATTAATAAGAGCTACTACCAGAAAAGCTTTCAGGAAATATCCGATTAATTCAGGAACCTCATGTATACCTAAAAATCCATGGAGCGTGGAAAGATGAAGTTCCGGAGAAAAGATTATGAATAATGCCGCAGTTATCTGTCCTAACAATTTCACTTTCGCAGTAGAAATTACCAGGTCATCCTTTAAACCCACCAGAAAAAGCAGTGTCATCCCCGCGATTAGATGATTGCCAGTATATCCAGTCTGTATACTCTGCAGGACAGAAACAAAAAGTACAAATACCAGAAAAAAGGCTACTCCGCCAAAATTGGGGGTCTGTGTATGATGTGAGCTACGGCCGTTAATCTGCTTTGTAAGTTTTTTTTCATGGCTCACCCAAAGTACCTTGGGCAAGGTGTAAAAGGTAAAGAGAAAAGCTCCTAAGGCAACTCCGCACACAAAAAACAGATAATTATTCCTAAAGAGATCGAGCAGGACATCGTGATCGAGAATGTTCATAACAAAGGCAGGTTTGGGTTGAAAAAAATTTCAGTAACTACCAATCTTGTAGGGGAGACGGGTCAAAAGGGTAAAGGTTCAAGGTTTAATTAGAGTTCGACGCGAAAATAGCGCACTTTATCCGTATTATCCCTACAGATTTTTTTCTTTAACAATTTAATTACATAGAATGGAAAAGAGGCTGCCTTAAATTTCTAATAATGAAAAGGTAAGGGCATAAAAATGTCAAATATCGAGTTTAGGCTGTAGGCGATAGGCTTTAGGCGATAGGCTCTAGGCACTAGGCGATAGGCACTAAGAAAAAATGCTTTTTAGTTAATGACTGTTTACTTAAGAAACTGCTTTAGCTTGCTAATATTTTTATAAGCCAAAATTTTGTAAGGATCCCGCATTCCATTGGCTTTTAGCGCCAGGAGGTCTTCTGCAGATTTAAGTTTTATATTAGACAGACTACGGTTACTTGCGCCTCCTACCCGCATTTTTGTAATTACCCTCGGCAGATACATAAAGTTTAAAACGCTGTCACTAAAAATGCGCAACATAAGATCATAATCAGCAGCGATCCTGTAGTTAAGATTAAAGAGCCCGTGCTTATCATATACTTCTTTCCGCAGGAAGAGAGTAGGGTGGGCCGGCATCCAGCCTTCTTTTAGAAGACCCGGATAAAACTGCTCACTTTTCCAATACCTGATCACTTTTGAAGTATCTTCTTTGTTTACATACTGAAGATCTCCATAAACCCCGTCAACCTCATTTTGTTGAAAAGCAGCTACTACTTCTGAAATGATATCGGGAGAGGCCAGGAAATCATCGGAGTGTACCAAACCAATAATATCTCCGCTTGCTGCCTTTACTCCTTTATTCAACGCATCATAGATCCCTTTGTCTTTTTCTGAAATTATTTTCAGCGGCCTGCTGTAATTATCTTTTACAATAGACACCGTATTATCTGAAGAGCCGCCGTCTACGATCACCAGCTCCACATTAAGATAATCCTGCACTGCCACAGATTTTATCGCAGATAAAATACTAGCTTCCGAATTATAAGTAGCTGTTATAATTGATATTTCCATTTTTTTCATCATTGCGAGAAGGCCACAGCCGACGAAGCAATCCCTTCATTGTGAGGCACTAGCCGCCAAAGCAATCTGTACCTCTTCAGTTACTCTATTTCTCGCAGCGCCCGCAGCGGTTTCGCCGCGTTCGCCGCGTGACACAATTACTAATAGTAGGTAAGCTTTTCATTGCGAGGAGACGATAGCCGGCTTGGCAATCCCTTCATTGCGAGGAGGCCCCAGCCGACGAAGCAATCTCTTCATAACCAATTACTCTCTCCCTCACCTCTACCGCCGGATTCCCCTGATAAATGCTATATGCTTCAAGATCTTTATTGGCAACAGAATTCACCGCTAAAATACTATGCGAATTACAGGTTACTCCGGGACAAACCACACTCTGTGCTCCTATCCATACTCCGTCTTCCAGATTAATTTTTTTTACGATAAGATCAAAAGAGGACTTTTTGTAGTTATGGTTTCCGCAGAGTAACATTGCTCCCTGGGAAAGGCATACATTACTGCCAATTTTTACATGCCCAAGGTTATCTATCCATACCTTTTCCCCTATCCAGCAATGATCTCCAATTTCCAATTTCCAGGGATATTTAATATTCACTCCGGGTTTAATTACCACTCCTTCTCCTATCTTCGCCCCAAACAGTCTCAACAGCTTCACCTTAATTCCCGAAACCGGGTTCAGCGGATTCAGGAAGAAAAAAACATTGACGAAGTACCAGAGGGTAGTCTTAAATTTACCTCCCGGTTGGTACCAGCTGTTATCGTATGTTGAGAGATTGGTTTTCATTTTTATTTACTGTAGGCTTTAGGCTGTAGGCTGCTCCTTCTCCGTCAGGTCGAGGGATCTTGGCCGGTTCCCGATACATGCCCCAACTGCTTTGCAATTGTGCCCGCACTCGAACTAAAGGCCAAAATTTTATCGAGAACAGAGGGACATGGAACTAATAAACTGTTCTCGATACATTTTTTCCCTCAGCTATCGGTCTCGCATAACCGAAGTGGTGGAGTTAAATTACCGATTTTTTCAAGTTTTGATCCAATTTTTGCTAATAAACAGCGACTTTTGAATTGCTTTGTAAGCCACCATTTCTGTTATGCATTGTTAGCGGCTAGCAGTATATTCGCTGTTCAATTTAAGAATTTCTTTAACTATATTATCAGCTATTCTAAAATCGGTTAACAATAGTTTATCGATTAAAGGTTTTACTTTGTCAATCAATTCCAACTGTTTTGCTCGATGGATTACTCCAAGCGTTCCACTGATTTTAAAGTTCAACTTATTAGCCAACTTACGTGCTTTCAAATCGTCCAACAATAGCAATACATCTTCATAATCAGTGGCTAAAGCAATTGCGCTGGCCTCTCCTATATCAACTTGAGTTTCTAAAAAGGTTTGATATTTTTTATCGGATGCGGTTTTTATTTCGATCCAGTTCGGCACAATTTCCCCGAACTCTTCTGCAATTTCGGGCGTTGTTACCAATTCGCCGTATACACTTTGAAGAAGATCTAATTCGCCAATTTTATGGAATAGTATAAGAGTACTTGTATCAGAAATTACAATTTTAGGCATTGTTTATGTCAGAATGTAAATCTGTTTCCGATGTGCTAAAGATAGAAACTCCGTATTTTCCGAGCATCTCTATAAATGCACGTTTGGACAAGCCTACAATTTTTGCCGCCTGACCAGCAGAAAGTTTAGCATCTTGGTATAATTTAGAAGCGATTATCATTGAAAGGTCGTGATCCTTCAAATCAACGCTATCAGGTATATTTAGTTGTAGTGTTCTCATTTTTATAAAACTTACTCAAATATAACTTTTCTAGACTGATTTTTAATGTTTAGACTGTATTTTTGCTTGCCGCTAACGCATCGGTAAAAAACACTCAAACTGACATTTTGAGTGGGGATTTGGAACTACCAAACTGTTCTCGATACATTTTTTCCCTCAGCTATCGCTTCGGTAAAAAACACTCGAACTGACGTTTTGATTTTTGTATTTTCCGTCAGGCCTACAGCTTAACGCTTACAGCCTCTCCCGACAACAACTCCTCAAAATAATCAATCGTCTTTACCAATCCTTCTTCCAAAGCAACTTTTGGTTCCCAGCCATTCAATTCTTTTTTCGCTAAATCAATAACAGGTTTACGCTGAGTGGGATCATCTGTTGGCAGTTTCTTATGTATAATCTTAGATCTCGTGCCGGTCATTTCAATGATCTTAAAAGCCAGCTCCATCATCGTAAACTCTCCGGGATTCCCAAGATTCACCGGACCAATAAATCCATCACGGCTGTTCATCATTCTGATAGTCCCTTCCACCAGGTCATCTACATACTGAAAACTACGGGTTTGGGTGCCGTCCCCAAAAATGGTAATATCTTCTCCTTTCAAAGCCTGCACGATAAAATTGGAAACCACCCTTCCGTCATCGGGATTCATATTTGGGCCGTAGGTATTAAAAATCCTGATGATCTTGATATCTACCTTATTTTGCAGGTGATAATCCATAAACAAAGTTTCGGCACAACGTTTTCCTTCATCATAACAGGAGCGGGTGCCGATAGGATTCACATTTCCCCAGTAGCTTTCCGGTTGCGGATGTACAGCAGGATCTCCATACACCTCGCTTGTACTGGCCTGCAAAATTTTTGCCTTTACCCTTTTAGCCAAACCGAGCGTATTTATAGCCCCCATCACAGAGGTTTTGATAGTCTTTATTGGATTGTACTGGTAATGTACAGGAGAAGCAGGACAGGCAAGGTTGTAAATTTCATCCACCTCAGCAAAATATGGATGTGTAATATCATGCCTTACCATCTCAAAATAAGGGTTGTCTAGCAGTTCTACGATATTGGTTTTGCTTCCTGTAAAATAGTTATCGAGGCATATCACTTCATTGCCTTCTTCCAGTAATCTTTTGCAAAGGTGGGAACCAACAAATCCGGCTCCTCCGGTAATTAGTATTTTTTTCATATGATATTGATGTTCAGATTTTTTATGTGGGTTTCCTGTTTCACGCGACGAGCGCGGCGGTTGCGCGGCGGCCGCAGAAAGTGTTGATTCACAGCGTTCGCTGCGCTTTACCTTTGCGTCCGTGGCGTGAAAATTTTTATAGAAACAGTTTCCTGCTATCCTCTATCGCTTTCGGATTATTACAATATTCTTTTGCGAAATTAAACGAGGCTTGTGACCAGGTATCATATTCTTCCTGATCCATTGCAGCAGATTTCTCCAGCGACTTAATAAATTCATCAGGTTTAGAGAGGGAAATGTCAAAGCCGATTCTCTGCTTTTCCAGTTTTTCCCACGGAGTCTGATCAGATATTATCACCGGACAGGCATTTTGCCAGGACTCCATGATCACATGGCCAAAGTTCTCATGAAAAGTGGGCAATAACATAAAATGCTGATCTTTTAATTGTTCCCTTAATTCATGATTCGGAACTGCCCCCATATTTTTTACAATTACATTTTCCGGCAAACCTTCAATGACTTGCTGACATTCCTGCCAGTATTTTTCTTCTTCTACAGGGCCAACAATGCTGAAGTTAATTTGAAACTGCTTATTTACTTCGGATAAAAACTGAAGGGCAGCTTTTAAATTCTTCTTTTTACTGATCCGGGAAAGGAAGAACAAATTAAGATATCCTGTTTCTTTTATTTTTTTTGGAAAAGCTTCCGGCATTACTGCCGAAAGATTGGTAGCAATTTTAACCTTTGTTTTATTTCCGAAATGCTTCTTTATCTCTGCAGCCTCTGAAGCCGCGGTGGCATGCCAGTGAATCCTGTGACTGAAACCCGAAAGCCGGAAAAGGTTTAAAAATAGTTTCTTTTTAAGCGGCTTGATCTGTAAAGCTCCTGCTCCTAACATTCCCCGTGGCGCAAGAATAATTTTAATTTTCGACCTCCTTAGCAGTAACAATGGTTTTAAAGTAAAGTTTACTGAAAAAAGGGAGTTAAAATAAACGGCATCATATTCCTTTGCTGTTAGTATTTCGCGGTATCGCTGAATATTCTGGTGCGCTTCGTCAAGATAGGTCACCCGATAATTGCCATTTTTCGACCATCGGTTAAATACTATATTGGGATAAGCTGTATCTTCTCCAAGGTCTTTATTGGAAGTTACCACATCAAACTCAAACTCATCTCCCAGATGATTGATCAAGTTTACTACCGACTGTATAGGCCCGCCCGCTTTATACCCGGGAAGGAACCAGTCGATAAAAATGAGAATATTTTTTCTCTGATAGCTTCTCACTATTTTACTACGGAATTCAAAGTTGCAGACCAGGTATTCAAGCTAATTCTTGAAGCCATCTCTTTACTGTTATTCGACATTTGCAGATAATCCTCATCTGATAAATTTCCAATTTCCAGTAGTATTTTTTTTAATTCAGCAGCGTTGGGAGCATCGTAGATAAAGCCATTGTGTCCGGGAATTACAAAAGCTGATGCCGCTCCTGTCTGTTTTGTTGTTATAACAGGTAGACCCGCTAAAACTGCTTCATGAACCACCACACCCCAGGCTTCGTATAAGCTGGGAAGAATAAAGAAACCCGAATTCTCTAATAAAGCCGGTAATTCTTCAGGATCTACGAAAGAAGTGTTTTTAATAAATTTATGATTAGGAATGTTTTCTGCCAAGGGACCGTTCCCTATAATATGTACTTTTAGTAATAGTTGATCATTTTGGATAAGCTCCCGAATTACCTCAAAAAGAACTTGTAATCCCTTATGTTCTACAAGGCGGCCAACAAAGGTTATTTGCCGCTCAAATTTTCTCTGAGTAACGCTGTTGAAGATAACTTCATCTGCACAATACAGCCCCTTCAGGATATTGTTAGAAGAAAAACCAAGGTGGTGTGCAAATATATATTGAGGATCTCCCGGAATCCAGATATGCGAGAAATATTTACGCACCAGAAGCGGACTCATAAGCCCTGCCATTCGCTGTTTAAAATTTCCCAGCCACTGGTTATCCATCCCGGTTATTACAGGCACCCCCTTTTTATTAAAATACAACGCAGTTTTCAAATACCGCTTTTCTGCCCAGCCAGCAACATATAGTACATCTGGTTTAAAATCTTTTGCTGTCTTTTTGATGTCCTCTGCAGAAAGCTGGTCCCCATCCAGAATATTAATTCCCGCCTCAGAGTTAAAGCTAAAAGGAGCCTCGGGATTAGGATCTTTTCTTATAAGCAAATACTGGTTTCCCTTCTTCTGATGGTCAAAACGCATACAGGCCATCCAGTAACCGGTAAGCCGGGTATATAAAACCACAATTTTCATCCCTCTATTATTTCTTCAGTATTACTTACAGGTTGTGATTGGATAGCCCAGTATAAAAAGAACATAGGGGTAAATGCATTCATCGAAGCCGCCATCCAGGATTCCGTAATTCCTGCAAATAAGGTCATTGCCAAAAATGCTGCTGCCGTATTTTTAAAATGAGATATGCGGAACATCCTAATTATGAAGAAGAAATAGGCTAATAAACCAATAATACCTACGTCCAGAAGAAGACTAAGATAAGAGTTCCAAATACCTGCCCAATGTCTGGCGACAACACCAGTAAAATTGTTTTCTACATATTCATTTATAAAATAACTATCATATTGCATTCCACGACCAATCCAGGGCTTTTCTTTTATCTCTTCCCAGGCCACTTCCCAAACTTCTGTTCTCCCGCTACCCGTGGTCAGACTTTCAACTCTCAGCTCCTGTGAAAGTCCCAAAGATTTTACAAGTGCTTCCGGATCTACAGAAAGACTTAAATAATAAAGTATTCCTAAAAATATTAACGCAAAAACAAGTAATAGTTTATTTCTGAATAAACGCTGAGTAACAAAGTAAATAACTATTGCAAAGAGAGATGTTCTGGAGCCGGTTAAGACAATTAAACCTACTATAACACATTTAAGTATTAAATAATGCTTAGGGTTAAAACTTATTTCCTGTCTTTTAAACAGTAAATCTATAATACCAAAACCAAATACACAAACAAGACCCAGCTCATTAGGATTTCCCATGATACCCCGGAATCTACCCATTAAATATAGATCGCTGCCGTAAAAAATAAGCAAAGCATTTAAGAAAAAATATAAAATAAAGAAACCTAACAGCAATCTTGAGGTTTGTTCCGCATCTTTTAGATAAGATCTCTGGTACGCGGTAAAAATAACCAACGCTACCAACCAATAAGAAACACCTCGTAGCACCGCCTCAAAGCCGATGGGAGAATATATTAGGGTAATAATAAAAGCATAAATGGCAAATGGTAAAATATTGTTTGCAGGGCTTCTTACGATGCCTCTGTTGTAAAAAAGATATACCAAACTGGCAGCTAAACCTACAAACCTTAAATTTTGCGCAAACTGAAAATTTGGTGATATATTAGAAGCTAGTATAAATGTACCCAGTAAAGTAAAAAGCAAATATTCTGTTTTTAATTGAGCGTTGAAACTCAGTAAAAAAATAATGAGTACCACTCCGGAAATTAGAAAATTTGTCACCAGTCCAACTCCAAAAATGAGAAATACTGATATCCAGAAATACCTATAGGATAGTATCGGATTTAAGAAATTGTACAAGCTCTGATCTTTTTAATTGTTTGATCTATAACTTTCTCCCAGGTAAAATTTTGCTCAATTTTTTCTATAGATATTTTCTTTTTTTTATGTAGTTCTGCATCAGAAAGTTTTAGAGCATTTACAATCGCGCTACTAATACCAGCATTAATATCCGATTTTTCAATTAACCAACCATTTTCGGCATCTACCATTTGGTTTACAGCTCCTACATCTGTTGCGATAACAGCAAGCCCTCTTGCCATTCCTTCCATGATAACATTAGGCATACCTTCAGAATAGCTGGGACAAACCAGCACGTCCATTTCATCTAAAATTTTCTGAAGCTTATCCTGTTCCCGAATGGTTCCATGATATATTACATTGGGTTTCTTAATTTTTTCATCCTCTGTAATAGGGCCAACAAAGTGAAATTCGAAATTTTTGTCCTGAGTAGCGGACAAAAATTGATTTATTTCTACAATTCCTTTTCTTCTTTCAGCCCTTCCAACAAAAATAAACCTACGCTTTCCTGTAGATTCTTTTTTACTAATATCTGATGCTAACCAACTTGCTCCTATTCCTGTGGGAATTTCAACTATTTTGGAATTACTATTTATCCTTTCAATGATATCTGAAACTTTTCCTCCATAGGAAAAAACATAGTCGGCCTTTGAAACATTATATTTTACCGGGAGTTTTAGTATTTGAAGTTTTATTCCGGTTTTAAAATCAGGCCACTGCTGAAACATTTCATAACCATGAAAATTTACACCAATAGGTATCTCTTTTTGTAATTTCTGTTTATTCTTTAATAAAGCCCAGCCGGAAAACCCTTTGGCATAAATAAAATCCGGTAATTCCCGGTTGAATATTTCTTTTAATACATTTTTTGAATACAAATATCGCTCATATAGGTAATGCCCCGGGAATTTCTTTGATAGGGGATATTCAACCTCAATTATATTTAGAAATTTCATTTCCTTTAAGGAAAAGGGATTCCCACTTTTTCCTGCTCCTTCATTTCTGTAATGGTACAAATCTACATAAACCCCTTCTTGTGCCAGGTGTTTAGCAAGAAAGTAAGAATGCTTTTGCATTCCTCCCATTATGTAGGGGTAAATACCATCTGTCAAAAGAGATATCTTCATTTTTTCATATATAATTTATGCTTTATAAAAAATCTCTTAGATAAATAATTAAATCCTTTTATTCGATAGAATCCATAATTGTAAGTATTTTCGTACAGATAAAGGAAATGGAAATCTGTTCTTTTAAGCAATTCAATTGCTTCAATACTATTTAAAAGCTGATTTCTGAGTTTACTGTATTCAGCAGTATTAATGTAGTTCATTTTGGTATTGTAAAGAAGTGTGGTTAACATGGAGAAAACAGTGCCCTTTAATTTTTTCTTCAAGTTGCCAGATGAGGATTTATGCTCAATACGCTTACCAATTTCTATTACATACATTGTTGTTCCTGCAACCCATCTCTTCAAAAAATGATACTGGGTGTCTAAAATACGATCTAGGTCAATGCGATAGTAGCTATCAGGATCAGCTTCAGGAAAGGTTTGGAATTGCACATTATCCTCGAGTAAAGCTCTGGTGTGCAATTCAACATCTTGAAGCCTCGGGTAATCAGGGTTAAAACTTCCGATTTTTTGCAAGAATTCCTTTTTCCAAATAACAGACATAGTGTGCCAGGGCAAATCATGCCTTAGGAATTTGCTTAAAAAATCTTTCCCTTTGGGAATCCAGATGGAAGTACTGTCTCCAGGCATTTTATAGAAGGTTCCAATAGAAAAAACCCAGAAATTATTTTCAGGACTATTTTCTATTTGCTTAAACCTATTCTTCAAGCAATTGGGAGCTAAAACATCATCTGCGTCTAAAAACATTATATATTTGCCATGGGCATGGTCAATACCTATATTTCTACATGCCGAGCCACCTTTTGGATTACTGTTTCTTTTTAGAAATTTTAGACGCGAATCTTTTTTGCAATAATCTTGTATAATATTGACCGAATCGTCTGTAGAACCATCATCCACTACAATGGCTTCCCAATTTAAAAAAGTTTGGGCTTTTAAGGATTCCAATGTTTCCTGTATAAAATGCCCTTTATTATAGCTTGGTATAACTATAGAGATTTTCGGTTTCAAGAATTACTAGATTTTTGGTTAGAAGCATGCAATAAAAGCTCTTTAATTTTTTTTACCCTTTGTCCAGGACTGCATATATCCATTATATGCTTGCGCCCGGCTTTACCCATTTTCTCGGCTATAGCGGGGTTTTTAATAAGATAAATAATTTTTTCTGCCATGGCTTCATAGTTATATTCCTGGACAAGAAAACCTGTTTGCCCTTCTATAATATTTTCTGTGATGCCACTATGAATTGTTGAAACCAATGGTAGAGCGTGAGCAGCAGCTTCGGCTAGGCTCACCGGGAAACCTTCTTGGTCGCCTGAATTAGAAGTTACACTGTGTTGGGCATATATCCAGGAATTGTTCAGAAAATCGAAAGCTTTTGTGCGGTCTACCACTCCATGGAAAAAGACATATTTTTCTATTCCCAACTCTTTAGCTTTTATTTTACAAGCGTTCAGTAAATCTCCGCCTCCTAAAATGTTCAACTGAAAATCCTGATATTCTTTTATCACTAATGAAAATGCATATAAAAGAGCAATAGGATTCTTTTTTTGAGTTAGCCTTCCTAAAAATGTTATAGCAGGTTTATTTTTATACCGATTCTTCCAATTTTCAGGATTTATCAAACTGGATACTTCAAAAGGATAAATGACTTTGATTTTATCTGCTTCACAACCTTGCAAAATAATTAGCCGCTTTAAATGTTCACTTGGCGTAACTATATAACTGCAATATTTATATAATTCAAATAACTTCTTTGAATATTCTGGATCATTTCGAGCTGCAGTGACATCATACCCATGCACGTGCAAGACACACGGTATATTTTTCTCTTTCAAATACTGCATTAAAAGAACGCCCGACGTGGCATACTCCACATATGCTACGTCAAAATTATCTAGACCATTGGTGTTTAAAGCCTTATATGCACTTTTAGATTGAACCTCTGACTTGAAATAGTAGCCTCTTCCCCCTAGAACTTGTCCCAGCTTATAGGCCCTGAAACTCCACTCTTTATTATTCTCAGAGTAACCGGAGGCTATAGAATTCAAACTGAAATCAACTACTATTGGTTTCTTCTTATGCCCTGTCACAAATGTTAAATCAATATCCTTCTCTGCATTTAAACCTTTTACTAAATCATAAATAAATGTTTCTGAAGGACCTATATTGGTATGGGTAAAGTAACCTGCTTTCATAACCTTCTTACTTTTTAAGTAAACATTTAAGATAAAATTTAGCTTTTTGAACTATAGTTAATTGATAAGGAAATTCATTCTGCGCTGAAGAAAAAATTTTCAATGTATTTAATCCATTGTTCGTACTGTGATAGCAGGATAGAAACCAATGCTTTGAAAGACTTTCACTAACAGCATCATTGAAATTAAGGGCAACACAATTTAGTGCTTCAAAAAACTCTTTTAATTTTAAAAGTTCATTTGCAGATAGATTATATTGAAAAGTAAAGACTTTCTTAAAAGCGGAAAATTGTATAGCGTCCAAGTAAACCTTTAAATCATCTATATATTTTAAAGAGATCTTAAAAGACTCTTCTATTTGTTCTTGCTTTGCTGTGGTGGTAAACTGCGCATTGTGTTCATTATACTCTACAAGCACCTCACTGAGATTACATAATTTTGATTTAGTATTTGCAACTTGCCTGAGTAGATCATAATCTTCAGCCTGTTTTACACTATTGCAATACTTAAATGAATTATTTCTAATAATGGATGATTTAATCACCATAGAAGAATGAACCATAGAAGAACCCCAGAGTAATCTTGCTCTTATTTCCTCGTCTGAAATAGGATATTTCCAAATACATTCACCATTAATAGATTTTCGTATTGCCCAAGTTCCACAAATTCCGTATTCGGGATTCTCATTAAGGAAATTGATTTGCTTTTCTAGTTTTGTTGGTAACCAGAAATCATCTGAATCTAATATGGCTATGTAATCACCTGAAGCTTCTTCCAGGTATCTATTGCGGGTGAACACCACCCCTTTATTTACTTTATTTTTGAAAAGTTTAATCCTTTCATCAGAAAAAGATTCTACTATGAATATGGAATCATCCTTTGAACCATCGTCAACTACAATAATTTCAAAATTTTGATACGTTTGATTTAAAACACTTTCAATAGCATTCTTAATAAATTTTTCTCTATTGTAGACTGGGATACAAACGGAAACTAAAGATTCTTCTATCATATTATTTAAATCAAAGGTTTTAAAACCCGGTATGGAAATCTTGCGTTTTGATAGCCTAATTTAGACCAAAGCCATAGCAACAAACCTTCTTGTGAAACAAATTTGTTTTTAGGTTCCAAATACTTTAAAATAATACTCCTGATTTTCTGATCACTTAACCCCATCCCCTTGATCCAGTAACAGTACGTCAATAAACATTCGTTATTATAGCGGGGGATTTTATCCTGCTCTACTTCCTTTGCAAACACTGGCAGGCGGTGCTTCCATTTATCTGCAAGAAGTTCGGCAGATTCTGCCCAATCTTTGGCTACCGTGCCCATAGAAAGATGCTCCATCAGGATATCGTAGATTACATAAATCTCGTGGGTTTGACCGACCTGTAAACAGATATCGGTATCGTAGCAGTGAAAACCATTAAATGTTTCTTCATCAAAGCTACAATTCTTTAATGCTCTTTTATGTGCGCACATCCACAAACCATCCAATGCAACAGCTTTTACTTTATGTTCTTTCGTAGGATTATGATAGTCTACGGTAACATTATCTTTCCCTTGAAAAGGTTTTTTATTAGGATCATTTTTGGGTTCAAATCCTTCTTTCCAATGCTGGATATTATTTATCAAATGATCATTTAAATAGCTGCTATTCCACCAGGGAGATGGGCAATTAGGAAAAACGTTCCCTCCTATTATGCCAATCATTCCGGTTCTTTCATCCTTAAAATGCACAACAACTTTTTTTCCCCAATCGGCGGTATGGTAAATAATGTCTTCGTGTGAAAAACAAACAATATCAAATTTACTACGTTCAATCCCTAAATTGTAGGCCTGGAAAATATTATAATCGTTTGCCTTATTATCAATAATGACAAATTCAAAAGGTATCCCAATAGTTTCTTCAACATTTTTTTTAAAATTTTGGAGTAACTGCGTATCTCTATGGCAGACGACAATACTAATCATTCATTTTTTGGTTTTTATTTTTGGATCCTGGTGACCCTTTCCTATGAAAAAATAATTTTCCCTGAAGCTCCGGAACTACAAAAAAACAGCAAGCCTAATAATCTTCAGGGTAATTATTCAAGGCAACTATAAAGTTGTCCGTTGTATTATGGAGAAAAAAGGTTTTGAGTACTTTGTCATAAATCTTATTTTTTGAAGTAGGTGATATTTCCTCTTGTTTTTTTTCTGTTGAAAATTTTCGAATAGATTCAAATAAGAAGCAGTGACTATAGAAACTTCAAGATGATTTTTTATAAAAGACCTTAATCTTTCACCATCTTTAGGTTCATATTTTTTTAATTCATGAATAAGATCATCAGGAGTGAATTTTCTACCAAAATATCTTCCAGAACAATTTTTACTAAAGCTTTCTGTGAGAACGTGGCTAAGGTAGCCGTCGCCTACTGGATCCATATAAGGCCGCTCGTCGTAAACTATAACCGGTCTTCCACAAGCCATCGCGTCATATGCGGACCTTCCCAAACCAATAACTAAATCTGCCTTATTAATAAGTTCATAAATTTCCCATTTTTTTCCCCCTAAATCATGATAGGTTAGTAGCTTAATATCAAGCTGCACGCAGGCCTTTAAAATTTTTTCATTTGCATCATTTGATTGGCACAAAGAAAGAACAGTTCTTAATTCTTTATTGATAGGCGTTGTAGGGTAAAAGACATCACAGTCGATTCCGTTCGGGATTATGACGGAGCTAAGGTTCTTTTTTGCTAAATGTTCTTGTACTTCCTGAGATATAGAAATATAAAAATCTGAAAAGATTGAAGGCTGTTCAAGAAATGGAAAGATGCCATGACATGTTTGAAATACAGTTCCTAATTTCCAGACTTTTTCGATTGTGGAGTTATGATTTGCAAGAATTAAATCATAAGATTTCCTGTTTTTTTCCTTTAGCCCTAAATCTTGCTCCAGTTTATCCGATATTATTCCCTTTTGGAGAGTGAAGTATTGTACATCGTGCCCTAAGGTTAACAGTTGCTTTGCTAAAGCATACGTGTAGGTTTGCGTTCCTCCTATGGAATCCAGATGATTATTGGTTAATAATATTTTCATTTTTATTAAATTCTGGTAATTCTAGCTCCTATTGCCTTAAGTCTTTCCTCAATATTTTCATAACCTCGGTCTATTTGTTCAATATTATGAATTGTGGATTTACCTTCTGCAGAAAGTGCAGCAATTAGGAGGGAAATTCCGGCTCTTATATCGGGAGAGCTCATGGTTGTAGCTTTTAACTGTGACTGAAAGTCATGGCCTATTACCGTAGCACGGTGAGGATCACACAAAATAATTTTAGCTCCCATATCTATTAATTTGTCTACAAAAAAAAGTCTACTTTCAAACATCTTTTGATGTATTAAGACACTTCCTCTCGCCTGTGTGGCAACTACAAGAATTATACTTAAGAGATCCGGAGTGAAACCGGGCCAAGGAGCATCGCTAATATTCATAATTGATCCATCAATGAAGTTCTGTACCTCATAACCCTTTGTATGAGCGGGTATAAAAATGTCGTCCCCTTTACGTTCAATAGTGATTCCTAATTTTCTAAAAGTTGTTGGAATAATACCCAACATATCCCAGCGCACATTTTTGATGGTAATTTCGCTTTTTGTCATTGCGGCCATACCAATCCAGGAACCTATTTCAACCATATCAGGAAGAATTCTGTGCTCGCAGCCTTTTAAAGAACTTACCCCTTCAATTGTTAAAAGATTAGACCCAACGCCACTAATTTTCGCACCCATTGAATTCAGCATATTACAAAGTTGCTGCAGATAAGGTTCGCAGGCTGCGTTGTATATTGTAGTAGTTCCTTCAGCAAGTACCGCGGCCATTACAATATTAGCAGTACCAGTAACCGAAGCTTCTTCCAAGAGCATAAAATCACCCTTTAGTCCGTTTGGAGCTTCCACTCCGTAAAAACGTTCTTCTTTATTATATCTGAATTTAGCACCCAATTTAATAAAACCTTCAAAATGCGTATCAAGTCTTCTTCTACCAATTTTATCACCACCCGGCTTCGGAATAAATCCTTTACCAAATCTGGCCAATAACGGTCCAACGATCATAATTGACCCCCTCAAACTGCTTCCGTCAATTTTAAACTGTTCACTATTTAAGTAATCCAAATTTAAATTGTCACTTTGGAAGGAATACGCTCCTTTCCCAATATTTTCTACCTTTACAGCCAGATTCCTGAGAAGATTTATTAACTTATTTACGTCTACAATGGCAGGAATGTTATTTATTATAACCTTTTCATCTGTTAATAAAACCGCACATAAAATCTGTAGTGCTTCGTTTTTTGCTCCCTGAGGCTGAATTTCCCCACTTAGACGATGACCGCCTTCAATTTGAAATATTCCCACTTATGTATTATTTGAAAGTTTTATGAATAAGAATTTTATTATTTTCACCTTGAGTTATTTTTTTAAAGGTTCATCTATCTTCTAGTTTCTTTAACTCGTTTCTTGCAGTTGAGTTGCATTCTTTGCCAAATTGACTTCGATAATTCTATCGCAATGTTTCAATGTGCTCGTTCGATGGGCTATAATTATTAAAGTTAAATTACCGTCAGAGAGAGCGTTTATTGCCTCTGTTATTTCCTTTTCCGTTTGACTATCTAAAGAAGAAGTAGCTTCATCAAAAAATAAGATTTCTGCATCAAAATATAGCGCCCGAGCTATACCTACACGCTGACGTTGCCCCCCGGATAATTTAGTTCCATTTTCCCCAATCATTTCGTTTACCCCATCTGGTAAACTTTCAATCATATTCCATAAACTTGCTTTATCTAAAACTTCCTTTAACTTTTCCTGATCGATATCTTTAGGTTTACAACCAAAAGCAACATTTTCAGCGATGCTTCCATCTATTAAATAAACCTGTTGTTGTACATATCCCACTTTTTTATAAAATGATTTCAGATGTGCCTCATCCAACGGAGTATCATCCACAAAATAACTTCCCGTGATAGGCTTTAAAAACCCTAACAAAATATTCATAAGCGTGGTCTTTCCGGCACCTGAGGGTCCTATCAGCCCTACTACTTCTCCTTTTTTAATGGTTAGGGAATAATCTTTAAAAATAGGATCATCATTACCTTCATAACTAAAGCTTATATTTTCCAGCTTTAACTGTTTTTCAAATGCTAGATCTATCTCCTTTATTTTCTTTTCTTCAAAACCTTCCTCTTCCAAAGGACTCAAAATTTCAAATACCCATCTTGAGCGATTCAAGCCATTAATGGCAATCATCATTCGGTTAATGGAAGGCATGATTCGGTAGCCTGCCACTGCAAATAAGCCCAATAATTTTAAAAGCTCTGTTTTAGAGGGCAGGTAATATATTCCAAAAGAGACAATTACCGCAATTGCCAGCATCAGGGAAGTTTCTATAATGCGGGTTGGTGCAAGATTGTAAATGTTTGTCTTGATATCTACCTCCACCAATTCATCCAGATTTTTTTTAATTCGTTTTCTAAACACCTTTTCAGAACCGGTTATAACTACATCTACATATCCAAAGATACTTTGGAACATATTTTTACCTACAATAGGTGTGATCCTGTTGCTAATCTCACCCAGTTTGACAGAACGCAAGCTCACCCACCTGTAGAAGAAGAAAAATGGAGGAATAACTGTTAAACAAAGAATCGCAAGGATTTGTAGGTTATAAAGCGCTATGGAAACTACAATAAAAATTAATACGATTATTTCATTTAAAAGATTCAAAGAACCCAATACCTGTAAATTTGCAAATTGATTTGTAGCTGTTCTTAAATTACGTACAACAAGATTGGAGTTAGTAGTTTTAAAAAAAGAAAAACCCGTTTTATAATATAACTTATGGAGACGCAGCGTAAAATCTTTATATAACCCCAGGGAGAATGTGCTATTTATTTTAAGAATCCACAGGCTTAGGATATTTTTTATAATGATCACCACAAGTAGCCCAATGGCAAGGGTCACTATAAGCTGCCGCTCATCGGTTAAGCCAAAGTTATTATACATCCATGAAGCCCAGCCGTATTTTTCTACTACATTATCTTCCAGCAAGACCGAAAATACTGGAATGATAGCACCTAATCCGAGAATTTCCAGCAGGGAATTTACCAAAAGTAAAAATGCCACTAAAGATAACTTAAGATGATACTTTTTAGGCAATACATCTAGAACAAACCTGATGGTTTTAAATAATATTTTCATTGTTTTCTCTAGTACTTATGTTGTACTTTATATAAAAAGTTGGAATTAATATCCAGGTCTAAACTAATTCTAATTTATATAGGTCTTTAAAGAAGTCAAACTTTTTAGAATCTTCAAAAGAAGGCTGCTTTTTGTCTTTTTCAGATAAAAGAAGATCATTTAAAGGGAGTTTCCAGTCAATCGCAATGGCATTATCACTATACATAAACCCACGATCGTGGCTTGGCTGGTAATAATTATCACATTTATAGGCGAAGGTTGCTGTTTCAGAGAGTACTACAAAACCGTGGGCAAAGCCACGGGGAATAAAGAATTGGTTTTTATTTTCTGCGGTTAGTTCATGGGAAATACTTTTACCAAAGTAAGGAGAACCTTCTCGCATATCTACCGCAACATCCAGCACACGTCCTTCAATAACCCTTACTAGTTTTGATTGTGAATAAGGGGGAATTTGATAATGCATTCCTCTTAAAACTCCAAAAGACGATTTTGATTCATTATCCTGGCAAAAATCTACCTTATACCCCAGGAACTCCTCAAAAATATCCTGCCGAAAAGACTCAAAAAAGTAGCCGCGTTCATCGCCAAAGATCTTTGGTTTACAAATTACAACGTCTGGTATTTCTGTTCTGATAAATTCCATATTTGTCTATTCTTTTATTCGTTTTAATAAATATTGTCCGTAGCCATTTTTCTTTAGAGGTTCAGCTAAGGCTTTTAATTCTGCTGCGCTTATATATCCTTTTTCATAAGCGATCTCTTCAATGCAGGCTACTTTTAAACCCTGCCTTTTTTCTATGGTGTGTATAAAGTTGGAAGCGTCCAACATAGATTCATGGGTGCCAGTGTCCAGCCAGGCATAACCTCTACCCATTAGTTCCACCTTCAGGTCGCCTTGTTTTAAATAGGCCTCATTTACCGAGGTAATCTCCAGTTCCCCACGTTCACTTGGCTTTACTTCCTTTGCGATCTTTACTACAGAATTCGGGTAAAAGTACAAACCTGAAACAGCGTAATTACTTTTAGGCTGTTTTGGTTTTTCTTCAATACTTATCACATTACCTGCTTTATCAAATTCGGCCACGCCGTATCTTTCGGGATCATTTACGTAGTAGCCAAACACAGTGGCTTTTCCTTCTGCCTCTACGTTCTCCCGTGACTGTTTTAACAATCCGCTAAAGCCATGCCCGTAGAAGATATTATCTCCCAGGACCAGGCAAACATCATCATCTCCAATAAACTCCTCTCCTATAATAAATGCCTGTGCTAAGCCATCGGGACTTGGTTGTACTTTGTATTTGAATGTCATCCCAATCTCTTTACCGTCGCCTAAAAGCTTTTCAAAGTTCGGCAGATCTTCAGGAGTTGAAATTACTAGCACTTCCTTTATCCCTGCCAGCATAAGAACCGACAAAGGATAATAGATCATAGGCTTGTCATAAATGCTTAGAAGCTGTTTGGAAACTCCTTTAGTAATTGGATATAAACGGGTGCCGGAGCCGCCGGCGAGGATAATTCCTTTCATTTTGTTGTTGATTTTAGGCTGTAGGCTTTTTTTGCTTAGAGTTTACGGCTTAAAGCTTTTTGCCAGCTCGCAGCGGTCGCAGTGGTTTCGCAGCGATCGCGGCGTTTTTCCTTTGCGCCCGTGGCGTGAAATAGGCTTTAGGCGCGCTATGCTTTAGGCTTTTTTTGCTTAGAGCTTACGGCTTACATCGCCGCTACACATATTGCTTTTTATAATACTCCTGGTAGGCCCCTGAAGTCACATTTTGCAACCACTCCTTATTCTCCAGATACCAGTCGATTGTTTTAGAAAGTCCTTCTTCAAAGGTGACACTGGGTTTCCAACCTAATTCTGTGTTGATCTTGGATGCATCAATTGCATACCGCAGGTCGTGGCCGGGGCGGTCTTTTACGAAGGTGATAAGTTCTGCACTTTCTCCTTCTTTACGATTCAGCTTTTGATCCATTTGCTGACATAGTAACTTTACCAGATCAATATTTTTCCATTCATTAAATCCGCCGATGTTATAGACTTCATTTTTCTTTCCTTTGTGGAATATCATATCTATTGCAGCCGCGTGGTCTTTGACAAAAAGCCAGTCCCTGGTATAATTACCATCGCCATAAACCGGAAGGGGCTTTTTATTGATAATGTTATGGATCATCAACGGAATAAGTTTTTCCGGAAAATGATTGGGTCCGTAATTATTGGAGCAATTGCTTATTACATAAGGAAGTCTGTAAGTCTCTCCATAGGCCCTTACAAAATGATCTGAACTTGCTTTACTTGCAGAGTATGGAGAATTTGGATCGTAGGCGGTGGTTTCAGTAAATAAACCTTCTTCTCCAAGACTACCATATACTTCATCGGTACTTACGTGGTAAAAAAGTTTGTCGTTGGTATCTTTCCAATGCTCTTTGGCGGCATTCAGGAGGTTTACAGTTCCCATTACATTTGTCTTCACAAAAGCCAGTGGGTCCGAAATAGACCTATCTACGTGAGACTCTGCTGCCAAATGAATTACGGCATCAAACTGATGCGTGCGAAAAAGTTCATCTATTTGTTCACCATTTGTAATATCAGCCTTCAAAAAAGTGTAATTAGGAGCGTCCTGAACATCTTTTAAATTCTCCAGGTTACCCGCATAGGTTAGGGCATCCAGGTTGAAAATATGATATTCCGGGTATTTGTTTACGAACAGGCGAACGACGTGAGATCCTATAAAACCTGCACCACCTGTAACTAATATATTTTTAACGTATTCCATCTAAAATTGAAACTCACTATCAGTTAACTATTCAGCTATTACAGCTTCCTTTTTTACTGCTTCTATTTTCGGCTTTCCGATGCTATTAAGATTAAAACCAATTTCTGAAAGTTTCTGTGCATCTAAAATATCCCTGCCATCAAATACAAAAGCAGGCTTTAACATACAGTCATATATCTTCTGCCAGTCATAAGATTTAAATTCATCCCACTCCGTAAGCACCGCAATGGCATGGGAATCTTTGCAAACTTTATAAGGATCTTTAATAACCGTTACCAGCTTCCTGTTCTCCTCTTCACTTCGGGTGCCCAGGTAATCCAGATCGGCATAAATTTGCTCTTCAGTGACTTTTGGGTCATAAACCACAATTTCTGCCTGTTCACTTATTAAATAATCAGCCACATAAATAGCAGCAGATTCGCGGGTATCGTTAGTGTCTTTCTTAAATGCCCATCCCAAAGAGGCAATTTTCTTCCCGGAGACTGTATTATAAAGTGTTTTTACAATATTTTCAGCAAATCTCTTCTTCTGGTGGTCGTTCATAATAATTACCTGCTCCCAGTAATCGGCTACTTCATCTAATCCAAATGATTTGGCAATATAAACCAGGTTTAAAATATCTTTTTGAAAACATGAGCCACCAAAACCTACAGAAGATTTCAAAAATTTAGGACCAATACGGGAATCCATTCCTATCGCCCTCGCCACTTCATTTACATCTGCCCCGGTTTTTTCACATAATTCACTCAGCGCATTAATACTCGAAACTCTTTGGGCCAGAAAAGCATTGGCTGTTAACTTGGATAATTCCGAAGACCAGACATTGGTAGTCAGAATACTTTCCTGTGGCACCCATTTGGCATAAATGTCTACCAAAGCTTGCATTGCTGCTTTTCCTTCTTCAGTATCTATATCTCCTCCAATAAGCACACGATCGGGAGCCTGTAGATCTTCTACAGCGGTTCCTTCAGCCAGGAATTCAGGATTGGAAAGGATCTGGTATTTTACTCCATTGCCCGCATTATCCAGGATATCCTTTAAGGCCGCAGCGGTACGTACGGGAAGCGTGGATTTTTCAATAACGATCTTATCATCTTTTGCCACCCTGGCGATCTGTCTGGCACAAAGCTCGATCCACTTCAGATCTGCCGCCATGCCTTTTCCCATTCCATAGGTTTTGGTAGGAGTATTGACGGAGATAAAGATCATTTCAGCCTTTTCTATGGCTGCATCAACTTCAGTAGAAAAGAAAAGATTCCTGCCGCGGGCTTCTTTTACCACTTCTGAAAGTCCGGGTTCATAAATTGGAATATTCTCCACATTTTCGTCATTCCAGGCGGCGATGCGTTTTTCGTTAATATCTACAACGGTTACATTGATATCCGGGTTCTTTTGCGCGATAATTGCCATTGTTGGGCCACCAACATAGCCTGCTCCTATGCAGCAGATGT
The DNA here is from genome assembly GCF_031846515.1 of Autumnicola lenta. Classification (NCBI taxonomy): domain Bacteria; kingdom Pseudomonadati; phylum Bacteroidota; class Flavobacteriia; order Flavobacteriales; family Flavobacteriaceae; genus Autumnicola; species Autumnicola lenta. The sequence goes on along the minus strand of NZ_JAVRHO010000016.1, from coordinate 64,337 downwards.
TTTTAATTTTCATTTCTTGTGCTTTATGCTCTAAGCCTTAAGCTTTAGAACCTGATTTTATTGTGTTATGTTATCTTATTTAAAATCTTCAAATCCTGTGTACTAGGTTTTGACTCCGCTCAACCTGACAATTTTTTTGCTTTAGGCAGTAGGCTTATGGCTTTTTCCTTGCTCGCAGCGGTCGCTGTGGTTTCGCAGCGGTCGCGGCGTGAAACAGGCGGTAGGCTGTAGGCTTTAGGCTTTAGGCTTTAGGCTTGAGACTTAATTTGTATAATTTCTTCTTTATAGTATTTACCCGTTCATCAAGTGAGTTATAAGACTCCTGATCTATATAGGAAAGATCCTTAGCCAGAATAAAGAAATATTCTAATTCGTGGGCTGAACCCTGCTATTTGCAAGAACCTGTTGAAATCTATATCTAAATTCCAGACCACATCCTTCACTGAAAAATGCTTTAGGCTTATGGCTGTAGGCTTTTTTAGCTTACGGTTTATAGTTTATAACCTAGAGACACAAATTTGGATTTATATATTTAAGTTTTGGCACCTTTTTGAAATCTTTGTCATTATCTGAAATCAAGGTCCTGTCATGAACAATAGCAGTAGCTGCAATTAGTGCATCCGGTAATTTTATCTTTTTCGATTTACGAATCCTGATAGTTTCCCGGATAATATCCTGATCAACTCCAAGAATGTGGGATTGCTCCACAAAGGAGTTATAAATTAAAATATCTTCTGCATTGGAAGGGTTCCATACCTGTAGTTCTATTTCTGTAATAAACGAAATAAAACTTTCTTCATTCAACACCTCATCTAAAAATGAAATTCCGGGAGCAGGAAAAATATCATTTAAGTACTTAATGATTGCAGAAGTATCTATTAAGAACCTCTCTGCCATTCTTTGCGCATTGTATTTAACTGTTTTTCTACTTGCGAATTGCTCATTCGGGTTTTAATCTTTCCGCGTAAGTTTGAAATCCTATCAGATTTTTTTTTGAGTACGCGAATGAGCTTCAATTCTTCCAAATTCTCTAACAGCTTATACGCTTTTTTATTTGTTACTTCAACGATTAGTGTTTCCATAATTTCAAATATTCATTTTTATCATCCTTGCCTGTAACTATAAAGGTACAAAAAGAGCTTATAGCCGGATGTCGCTATTAATTCTTTTTTTAACCAGCTGAAGGCGTTAGGCTTTAAACTTTTCACTCCCCCTTTGGGGGTTGGGGGGCTTTTCACGGCTTCGCCGCCCTGAGTCCCAATTTTGGTCTTCATGCGGTTCGGTTAAATGTGTTAATTTCCTGTTAAAGGGAAATTTTTACCGGCCGCGAAGATACTGTAGCAAATCACTTATTAAAAACTTCAAATGTTAAAATGGTTATGAATTTTTTAAAACAGGCTGTAGGCTGTAGGCTTTAGCTTTTTCCTTGCTCGCAGCGTCGCTGTGGTTTCGCAGCGGTCGCAGCGTGAAACAGGCTGTAGGCGGTAGGCTGTAGGCTTTTTTTGCTTAGAGCTTAAAGCTTAGAGCTTTTCACCAACTCGCAGCGGTCGCCGTGTTTTTTCTTTGCGCCTCATGGCGTGAAACGGGGCTCTAGGCGGTAGGCTTTTTTTGCTTACGGCTTTTTAACTAAGCAAAAAACTTCGCAAATCCCGGACTTCAATTCCTTCTACCGTGTTTCCTGAAAAAGCTTCCAGGGTCACTACTTTTTTAGGGTAATTATCAGGGATGTTTTTTAAGTTTCCAAATTCACGTTCAAGCGTATCAGGATTGTTAACGGAAAGGGCCACCTGGATATATAATTTCTCCCCCTCTTTTTCTGCTATAAAATTTACTTCTTTGTTTCCCAATATCCCTACCTGTACTTTATAGCCTTTATAGAGTAAATGATTGTACACTGCATTTTATAATCACGTTTACAACTTTAAGTAAATACACAAAAAGTTATAATTACGTTTATAGTATTTTAGAAAAGGATTTCACGGGTTTAAACGGATTGTGCGGATTTGAACCTGTTCTCGATACAATTCCTCAGCTACCGCTTTGGAAAACCACCCGCCCCGACGGACAGGCTCGAACTGACGTTTGTTGCTCTCGATACACTCCCGGGAATTATCCTCTAACTGATGTTAATTTTAAAAGTTTGACTTGTTTATAGCTGTTAATTTTGTTAATCTTGATATTCCTGGCGCTGATCAATTTTTGTTTTGATTGCACCGATTTTTGCGTATTGCGTGGAATTACTCCTTTATCAGGTTGATTATTAGTTGTTTTATTAACTCTCTTTGATCGGGTGCACTTTGGGCTACTGCCAGGGCGATACTCACCAAAGTGTTTTCATTTATCTTTTGTTGCCCCTGTAAATCAAGGTGGAAATTATTCTGTTCCAGAAACCATACAAATAAAAAGGAACCTATTCTTTTATTGCCATCACTAAAGGCATGACCTTTAATGGTAGAATATAGTAGTTGTGCCGCTTGTTGCTCGACCGTGGGATATGCAAGTTCCCCAAAAGCAGTTTGAGATATACTTCCCAGAATGCCTTCAAATGATTTGTCCTTTTCACTCCCAAATAATTCGGTTGCTTCTCCTTTTTGTATCAGATTTGATTTTAACTGCTGAATAGCTTTCCTTACCTCACCCGGATCAATGACGTAAATGATATTTCTATTCAATCCTTCAATGGAGAGTTCCTCTGAATCATATTGGTTTAGAAGCTTAAAAGATTTTGAATAGCTTGTAATGATAGATAAAAAACCTTCGGTAAGATTTCTTTGGGTTCTATCGGCTTCTTCCTGAATGCGATTTATTTCCTGCTCAAGATTTTTAATCTGAGTATTTTGTTCTTTCAGTAACTTTTCATTAATAGCATATCCTTTAAGCAGATAATCTCGTAATTTCGAGGTAGCCCATCTCCTGAATTCAGTAGCAATTGATGATTTTACCCTATACCCAACACTAATCACCACATCAAGATTATATCTGGTTACCTGATAGGTTTTTTCATCCCGGGCAGTATGTGCAAATTTTGCACTAACTGAATCCTTCTCCAGCTCTCCTTCCTTAAATGAATTTCTGATGTGCCTTCCAATCACTGTTCTATCCCTGTCAAACAAATCTGCGATTTCCTGTTCAGAAGCCCAGATAGTCTCATTCCCCGGATCAAGAATTACCTGAAACTCGGTTTCTTTCTGCGAGGGACGGAAGATGACTATTTCGTTGGTTTTCATTTTTTTTAATATGCTTGTTCGTTAAAGCACCTAACAAAGAAATTTTATAGTAAAATTGTCACGTCGAGCGCAGTCGAGACGTTTTTGTTTGACCTTTCGACTCCGCTCAAGGTGACAAAAACTAAGTTTGGGTGTTCAAACGGACAATCATTTTTTTTAAAAGATTCCGCGAGTTGTTTTCGATACAATCCCGCTAACTATCAGGATTAGTCCTATTCAGAATGGATTATCAAAGTGCTTTTTTCTCCAAAAATTTAAGGATATCATTAAAATATTTCTCCAAAAGTAATCTGCTATTCACCAGCTTGTTCAATTTCTCGGCCAAATCGTGCTGATCCTCGTTGTACTCATGGGCTATTTCGTTTCTAACGATCCTTAGTTCCTGCCAAAGGGAGTAATCTTCAATGATGTCCAATTGTTCCAACCGATTGAAAATATCGAGAAATGACTTATTAAAAACTTCTTCCCCAAGCCGTGCCAAAACAGCCGGGAACAACTTCTGCCCGAGTGTATCCTGCAATTTTGAAAAACGAAAAATGTACTGATCCAAATGGCTGATTTCTTCGTCTTTCAACCTGTCCACATTTTCTGCGGTAAAGGGAAGCAGGAAAGCTATTTGACTATAGGCATAATTAAGCCTTTGTACGTGTTTACCACATTGTCCAACAATGGCTTCAAGTTTGACCGCTTCCTTATTCATAATATTATTCCTTCTTCCCGGGCCACTTTGTGAATATATAGTGGTTTGGTGTGGTTATTCACCACAATGTCAATCTTTTGTTCCCCCAGGCGCTCATAGAGCATTCGTAGCATCTTTATTTTTTTGTCGAACAGGTTTTCTTTGGCGGTGGTTTCAATGTACAAATCAATGTCCCCGCCCTTTTTAGTATTATCAGTTCGGGAACCAAAAAGGTACACTTTAGCTCCTGTCCCAAAGCACTCTTTTGCAACCTGTTTAATTTCCTCGATTTCACTTGACTTAAGCCGCATAATTGTATATTAAAATGGTGTTACCGAAGCTAATGGCAGCTTTTGATATACATAATACAAGATACAAATTTCATTTTTTAATAAAAGTCGCGGATTTGAGCGGATTGCGCGGAAATTTTTTAAACACGGAGTTCTCTGAGTCCGACACAGAGTTGTACGGGGCTTTTTCTGTGTTCTCTGTGGATTTCTCTGGTTCCTAAAATTAAAGTTTTATAAAGTTCAACCTGCTCTCGATACAATTTCCCTCAACTGCCGCTTTGGAAAATCACTCGAACCGACGCGAGTTTAAAGTTTAACTTCTTTGAATTTATTCTTGTTCTTCAAAAACCACTCATAAGTTTTTTGAATTCCCTCTTTGAGTGAAGTTGAAGATTGCCATCCCTCTTCTGCGAGTTTGGAAACATCCATCAATTTACGCGGAGTGCCATCGGGTTTGGAGCTGTCCCAGATAATTTCTCCGGTGTGGCCAACGGTTTTTTGAATAAGTTCAGCCAGTTCTTTTATAGTCAAATCTTTCCCCGTTCCTATATTATAAAGATGTTCCGGAAGTTTATTTTCCAGAGCAAAAAATACCGCATCAGCAAGGTCATCTACAAAAAGGAATTCTCTCATTGGAGATCCGGAACCCCATAGTTCGACAGGCTCACTATGACCGACAGGCTCACTATGACAGATAGGCTCACCGCAGGCAGGTTCACTGCTGCGTTCGACGAGTTCGGCAGGCTCACCGCAGGCAGGCTCACTATTCGCTTTTGCGTCATGAAATTTCCTGATCATCGCCGGGAGAACATGAGAGGTATTTAGATCAAAATTGTCGTGGCTGCCATATAAATTAGTGGGCATCAATGAAACATAATCTTTTCCAAATTGTTTTCTAATCGCCTCACAGGCTTTTACGCCGGCAATTTTTGCTACCGCATACCATTGATTGGTTGCTTCAAGACTATCGGTAAGCAAATATTCTTCTTTAAGCGGCTGCGGAGCTAACTTTGGATAGATGCAGGAGCTACCTAAAAAAATGAATTTTTCAATATTATTTCTATGCGCCCCGTCTATCAGGTTGTTCTGGATTTGCAAATTTTCCATTAAGAACTGGTAAGGATAGTCGTTATTTGCCAAAATTCCTCCTACTCTTGCTGCCGCATCTATAACCACTTCCGGTTTTTCTTCAGTAAAGAAATCTTGTACCGCCTGCTGGTTGCGGAGGTCTAATTCTTTTGATGTTCTACCAATCAGGTTGGTAAAGCCTTCAGCTTCCAGCTTGCGCCAAATTGCGGAACCTACCATTCCTCTGTGTCCGGCTATGTAAATAATTGTATTCTTATTCATTTTCATTTAATCTTTCTTTTTCCTTTCCCCTACCCTAAAGGGTGGCAAAAAGAAAGCAAACTATTTTTATTTAAAAACTTCCACTCAATTTAAGGCTGGGGAAAAATGGAATTTCAATTTCTTTTCGCTTCCTGACCTTAGAACACCTATATATAATCTTTCTTTTTCCTTTCCCCTCCCTAAAGGGTGGCAAAAAGAAAGCAAACTATTTTTATTTAAAAACTTCCACTCCCTTTAAGGCTGGGGAAAATGAAATTTCAATTCTACTCCCTTTAGGAATGGGACAAAATAGAATTTCTTTAATTTCAACTCTTCAGACCTTCAATTTTGGTTTTGATTGTGTTAATCACCTCTTCAATATCATTTGCGACTTCCTTATTTGTAAACCGAATTATAGTTAAATCCTGAAATTCAAGTAATTTCTCCCTTTCAGCATCTAATTTTTCTTGCTCATGATTCTGATGATAACCTCCATCTACTTCAATTACTAATCCTAATTCGTGACAGTAAAAATCTACTATAAATTTCTGGACGGGGTGTTGCCGTCTGAATTTATAACCCAGTTGATTCTGTTTTAAACGTTCCCATAACAGCTTTTCATCGGCAGTCATGTTTGCTCTGAGTTGTTGTGCTCTGGCAAAATTTTCACGTGGAGCACCTTTCCACATACTTCTATCATAAGCGGAATGATCTTTTTTCACGATTTCAATGCTAATTACTTCATGTGAATTTAATAATTTTCAGGAAAAATCTCACCCTTTAGGGCTGGGGCAATAGATTTTTTCGTCATTTAATCTCATTGCCTTACCATATCACCGCCTTACCATTGCACTGCTATTCAAAGTAGTTCATTATCTCATAACCACCTTTCTTCAAATGCTGATCCTTCTGCATGAGTTTTACATCACTCTCCATCATCTCTTTTACCAGGTCCTTCAGGTCATATTCAGGAACCCAGCCGAGTTTGTTTTTAGCTTTGCTTGCATCTCCAATTAATAGATCAACTTCAGTGGGACGGAAATATTTAGGATCTACAGCAAGAATTTCTTTTCCTTCTTCCAATTGGAAATCCGGATTGCTACAGGATTTTACATAGGCTTTTTCGTCTACTCCTTTTCCTATAAACTTTAATTCTATACCAACTTCAGCAAAAGCCATTTTTACAAAATCACGTACCGGAGTGGTTTTTCCTGTGGCTATCACCCAATCTTCAGCTTCTTCAGCCTGAAGGATCATCCACATCATACGTACATAATCTTTCGCATGTCCCCAATCCCGTTGTGCATCGAGGTTTCCCAGATAGAATTTATCCTGTAAGCCTAAAGCAATTCTTGCTGCTGCACGGGTAATCTTTCTGGTAACAAATGTTTCTCCACGTAAAGGAGATTCGTGGTTAAATAATATTCCGTTGCTGGCAAACATTCCGTAGGCTTCCCTGTAATTAACAGTGATCCAGTAAGCGTACATTTTTGCAACCGCATAAGGACTCCGCGGATAGAAAGGTGTGTTTTCAGATTGTGGTACTTCCTGTACTTTTCCGTAGAGTTCTGAAGTGGAAGCCTGGTAGATCCTTGATTTCTTTTCCAGTCCCAGTAACCGAACAGCATCAAGAATACGTAAAGTTCCAAGGCCATCTGCATTTCCTGTGTATTCCGGTACCTCAAACGAAACCTGAACATGGCTCATGGCCGCAAGGTTATAGATCTCATCCGGCTGAATTTCCTGAATTAACCTGATAAGATTAGTACTATCTGTCATATCACCATAATGAAGGATAAACCGCTGATTTTCTTCATGTGGGTCCTGGTACAAATGATCCACCCTGTCTGTGTTAAATTGAGAAGATCTTCGTTTTAGTCCGTGAACAATATATCCTTTCTTTAGAAGAAATTCACTTAGATAGGCTCCGTCCTGCCCGGTTACTCCGGTGATTAATGCTGTTTTACTCATGTTATTAATTTTGCTCTATGCGCTATGCTTTAAGCCTTAAGCTTTTAATTTCTGGCTCAGACTAAACAATTTTTGTTTTATTAAATTGATCCTGACATCAAGATCCTGATAAATACTCTCCTCAATAAAATTTAGATCTTTTGCTAAAAGAACAAAGTATTCCAGTTCGTGTGCAGATCCTAAGCTTATCTGTAAAAACCGATTAAAATCCTTGTCAGAGTCCCTGCCGCAGCCTTCGCTAATATTTGATGGTATTGAATATGCCGCTCTTTGCATCTGAGAAGTTATTTGAAATTTTTCAGAATGCGAGAAAGTTGATGTTAATTTTATAAATCTCAAGCGTGAGCTCGTGAGAAAGTTTCCAGACATCATATTTTTTAAAGTCTCTCATTTTTATTGCTTTGGGCCATAAGCTGTAGGCTTTTTTGCATATAGCTTAGAGCTGAAGCATTCACAAATTCGCTATAGGTCTTTTGCATAAAGCTCAAAGCATACAGCATGGAGCTTTTAAATCTACCTTACCAGTTCAATATTCTTTTTCTCCAATTCCTGATAAAGCTCTTTCACCTCCTGAGAAGCAGCTTTTGACAGCACCAGGTAAGCATCGTCTGTAGAAACCAAAATACAGTTTGTAAGACCTACAAAGGAAACATGTTTATCGCTGCCAATTTGCATATTTCCAAATTTATCCACCGGTTGACCCTGTTCTTTCAGGTAGTCATACACAGCCTCAAAACTGCCCATATCACTCCATTGGAAATCTGATCTTACCACTTTAATCCTGTTACTTCTTTCCATCACCGCATAATCTACACTTATGGAAGGAATATCAAGAGAAGATTCCGTTTCGAGTTCTCCGTTTGCTGACTTCTTCCATGCTGCCAGCGATCGCTTATAAACTTCTGGAGAATAGTTCTGGAGCTCTTCCAGAAAAATCCCGGCTTTAAAGCAGAACATTCCACTATTCCATAGAAAACTGCGACGTTTTAAAAAGTCTTTAGCCGTATCTTCATTAGGTTTTTCGCGGAAGGATATTACTTCCTCTCCCTCAAATTCGATATAACCATAACCCGTTTCGGGACGTGTTGGTTCTATTCCAAAAGTTACAATATTATTCTCCTGCGCCAGTTTTATTGCCTTTTGTACCGCACCATCATATTCTCTACCCTCTTTAATTATATGATCTGCGGGAGTAACAAGAAGAATATCTTCCGGCTGTGCTGCGAATGCGGCAAAAGCAATAGCGGGAGCTGTGTTACGCGGAGTTGCTTCAACGATATTTACGTAATCTGAAATACCTATTTTACTCAAAGTCGTCTCAGAAAGATTTCTGTTACCCTTGTTTCCGACTACAATCAGATCATTCACAAAGGAAGCATTTCGCTGTACTGCCAATTCAAAAAGGGAATGTTGCGAAAATATTTCCAGATATTGTTTCGGTCGGGATTGACGCGAAAGCGGCCAAAGCCTACTCCCAACTCCTCCTGTTAGAAGAACATGAAATATAGATGACAATGTGTTTTGGATTTTTTGTGAATTGTTAAGTGACAGCTGTTCGCATTCGTACTTTTTGCCGCCCATTATAAGAGATTTAAAATGAGTCGATTCGATACAGCTTCGCTACTGTGAATCCCATTTTTTTGAAATTCATTCGGCAAAAAGCAAAAAAAATACGATGAAAAGCATTCCCTCTTTTGCAGGTGCAAATATAGAATTTCACATAGCATTAACAAATTAAGTGAAGATTAAATTTCCCTGCGATGTGTTAATAAAAAAGTTTTCCTGTAGGAAAGCAGGTTTACAGGAAGTAGCAGAGCTTCAGTAGATTACTGAATTGATAATAATCTATTCTACTCTTAATGATTTACTAATATTAGCATGGTACAACTGCTAATTCCTTAACAAATAATTATTTCTTGCGTAGGAAGTTTTCTTCCTAAATTTTTTATTAACAGGGACAAATATTTTGGGAGCTGGTTAAGGAGATAATCTTTAGGCTGTAGACAGGGAAGTAATTTTATTTTTAAATACTAAATAAAATTTTTGTTGGTGCTAAAAAAGCCAAACCTAAGTGTAAATAGGCTTCGACAGGCTCAGCCTGACTCAAAGAAATAACGTTATTCCAGGGCAGACCGGGTGCTTAATTCTATAAGTTACTTTTCCTTCACTCTTCCCTCCATTCTATTATAAAGATCATCCTCCTAAAATGCCAGTTATCGATCTTTAAAAGGTTTGGAGTTGGAATGTTTTGGCCTATTCTCAGTGGTGAGATTCCCAATCAATAATTCTGATTCTTTTTCATTTTGAATTTTTTCGGTAAACTTTCCTGATAGTCCCACTGACTCTGAGGAAGTGCGGATGAGCTTTAACAGGCTCAGCCTGACTTAAGAAATTTGATGCTATTCTTCCCTTCACTCTTCCCCTTCATTCTATAAAGGTCATCCTCTTTTACATAATTTAAAGTTGAACAAATTCACTCTTCACTTTTTTGCAGAAGATTTCTGAATCCTGTAGATAAATTTCATTAAAAAGAATACAGAAAGCGCTCCAAGCATATGCCAGAGCCAATGTGTACCCATTTCGAGATCATCCATATGTTTATCTATTGCCTAAAGCTTACTGCGATGCTAAAACTCAGAAAAGCGAATTGAATCTGGAGAAAATGCCGATTATCTGTTCTAAAAAGATATAGAAATATAGGAAGTAAAAGTCAAAGGGCAGTTCCCGCATAGTGCATGGATTCCTGATACATTCCAAATGGCAAATATCGTATTCCGAATACCAGAATAAGGACGATAATTGTAAAAATCAATCTTTGCCATATTCCGGTAGGCGCACTTAGCTATAAAATACACTGAAACCGCAAGACATAACAGCAAAATAGGAAGCCAGTCCAATATTAGCCAAATTTCATGGCTCCTTGTGGCATGATAAACTGTACCTCCAATAAAGCCAATTTTCAGCAAATGGATACTTAAAGCAAGAAACTTCTGCTCTTTATAATAAGGAAAACTTTTTGCCCAAAAGTAGATAGCAAATATCAAAAAGAAAACACTGCTGAAAGCATTAAACGGCTCTACAGGAAACATTCCTGCTATCGCCTCCTGGTAAACAGGGCCGCTGTCGTTTGGGAAAGACAGCAATGTGACCAAAAATTTCCATTTATAGAATGTACTCCTTTTCCATGAAATACTGGACAATAGCTTCTTTCATCAAAACCGTTTGCTCTCCGGCCTTTAATACGGGAAGCTGTTCAATTGTTTTGTAGTGTGGCCAGCCATCATCATCAAAAAAGTCGAATTCGTAGTAGCCATAAGGTTCAAGCAACCGGCAAATCGCAATGTGCATTAAATCCAGTTTATGATCTTTTTTAAACTTCCGGTGCGGCTGACCCAACTCCTGGACTCCAATAATATAAATTATAGCATCCAGGTCCATTAATTCTCCATCTGCAAATTGATTGGAAATTTTCTTCTGAAGTACTTCCCAACGCTCCTTTAACTGTTCATCTCTTGCCATGCAGCAAAGATAATATTCTTACTTAATGAAATTACTATATTTGAGTTATGAATATAATCGATATCGTTCTCGCCCTTATCTTACTCTATGGTGCAGTAAGAGGCTTCTTTAGAGGAATTTTAGCCGAAATTGCGTCGCTTGTCGGGATTATTTTGGGAATTTACGGCGCGATAAGGTTCTCACATTTACTAAGTGATGTTCTGGAAAACTATGTAGACTGGGACATGCAGTATGTAAACCTCCTGTCTTTTGCCATTACTTTCTTTATCATTATGTTCCTTGTGTCCCTGGCAGGAAAAATTCTCACCAATATTGCTACTTTTGCTGCCCTCGGAATTGTAAACAAAATACTTGGTGCAGGATTTGGCCTTTTAAAGGTTGCATTTCTAACTAGCGTTATCATTATGTTCTTTAAATCTACCAATGAAGAAATTAACCTGATACAAGAGGAAGTTCTGGAGGAGTCTGAATTATACGAACCTGTAGAACGTATAGCTCCAATTTTATTGCCTTCCATTCTGCGGGAAGCAAGAGAGAAAAATATTCTTGAAGATCTGGATGAACTTACCGGATATTCTATAACAAAGATGCTGTTTTCTTTCTCTCAGGATTTGAGAAAATCCGGGTGGCTAAGCGATTGATACTACTGATATCTCTTTGTATTATTAGTTTGAGTACTTTAATTTTCTTCTTCCGACGTAATTAAAGAGCCGGAACGGTAGGAATAGTGAAGAAAACATAACTATTGAACTTCAAAAAAGTATTTTAAAACAGCTTAATTACTTAAATCAAGACATAAAAAAAGGCTGTCTTTGCAGGCAGCCTCTCTTAATCTAAGATATTTCTATTTTATAAAAAATCCACTTTACCAGAACCAAGGTTATAATAGGCCGGCACAATTTTCACTTTTCCGCTTTCCGCAGCTTCCTTTATAATTGTAGAACGGGTTTTAAGTTCTTCGGCAGTTAGCTGTGCGTTCTTCTTCACAACATCATTTACAGGAGCGTCCTTACCAGAAGCTGAGATCGCCGGAGCAATATGAGAAAGAAGGTGGTTTAAATTATACCCGTTATCTCCGCCGCTCATAGCAGCAGTAACAGCACCACAACTTTCGTGACCCATTACCACAATAATTTGGGTACCCAAATGTGCTACTGCATATTCCATACTTGCGATAGAGGAACTATTTGCCACATTACCGGCTACCCGCACAGTAAACAACTCTCCCAGGCCACTATCAAAGGCAAGTTCCGGCACCACACGACTATCAGCACAGCTCAAAACTATAGCGTATGGCGATTGTCCCTGGGTTAATTCCTCCCTTCGGGATTTATCCTGTAATTTACCTTCTTTCTTATCGGTGGTAAAACGTTCATTACCTTCTTTTAACCTGTTTAATACTTCGTCTTTTGTCATAATTTCTTTTCTTAAATATTAAATTCTTTCTCTTAATATTATGTAATATTTTGTCTAATCCACAAAAAAATACTACGTCAACTTCTGCAGGTTAGATTGACATAAAATTTATTAAGTGCTTTGAGTTTCTATGCCGGTTTCTTTTCTAAGGCAAAAAACTCCTTATAACTATCCGGATTTTCTACTACCCCTCTCTCTGAAATTACTTTAATAGATATATTTCTTTCAGCTGCTTTGACCTTAAAATCATCCAGAATTTCAATGATATCACTATCGAGATATCTGGATTTGGTGACATCTAATATAAGAATCGAATCTGTTTCGAGATTATTCAGTTCTTTAATTATTGCACCTTTATTAATAAAAGTAACTTCTTCAGCTAAAGTCATTTTAACCGTTTTGTTTCCGTTATCCTGATTTTCAATATGCAGGAAATAGGAATTTTGATAAGATTTAATCAGTATCACAACAATTCCAACAGTTAAACCTAGACCAATTCCTATCAGCAGATCTGCAAAAACGATTCCCAGAATAGTAACAATAAAAGGTATAAATTGCTTCCAACCCGCAAGAAACATCTGTTTAAACAATGCCGGCTTTGCTAGCTTATACCCCACAAGAAACAGAATTGCAGCAAGTACCGAGAGCGGAATGAAGTTAAGTATATTCGGAATTACAATTACAGAAATCAATAATAAAAATCCATGTATAATGGCCGACATTTTAGTCTGACCGCCAGACTGTACATTGGCAGAACTCCTTACAATAACCTGTGTAATTGGCAAACCACCAATTAAACCTGAAAGGATATTACCTCCTCCCTGTGCAAATAACTCCCTGTTGGTAGGTGTGGTCCTTTTATGCGGATCCAGTTTATCTATTGCCTCGACGCTCAGAAGAGTTTCAAGACTTGCCACCAATGCAATGGTAAACCCCGTTACCCACATCTGTACAGTACCAATCATTTCAAAAGAAGGAAATGTAAATTGCCCTATAAAGGAATCAAAGCTATCGGGAACCGGTACATTTACCAGATGATCTGTAGAAATAGACATTGCTGAAGAAGAATCTGCAGTAAATAAGTAGTAAAGGATTCCGACAGCAACAGCTACTAAAGGTCCCTGTACCAGTCGGAAAATTTTGGCTTTCTTGGTTAAAACCGTTTCCCATAAAACTAATATAGCCATAGCTACAATAGCAATGAACGTTGCGCCGGGACTGATGTTATTCAGCGAATTGAAGATTTCGGAAAATGTATTTTCTCCATCAATCTGGAAAAAAGCCCAGTCTCCCTGAGGATCATCATCATACCCAAAGAAATGAGGAATTTGTTTAAGAACGATTATAATACCTATACCGGTAAGCATTCCTTTAATCACCGATGAAGGAAAATAATAGCCGATAATTCCGGCCTTTAGAGCACCAAAACCAAGTTGTATAAAACCACCAATAACCACGGCCAGTAAAAGATTTTCATATCCCATATCGGTAATAGCGGCAAGCACTATCGCTGCCAGACCCGCTGCAGGACCACTGACACCAAGGCTGGCGCCACTCAACGCACCAACTACAATACCTCCAATAATCCCGGCAATAAGTCCGGAAAAAAGAGGTGCCCCGCTGGCAAGTGCTATTCCCAAACAAAGAGGGATGGCCACAAAAAATACAACAATACTTGCCGGTAAATCTTTATTAAGATTTTTAAACATAATATCTACAGATTACAAGCAGAATTTCTCTGCTTTAAATGAATAACAAAAAATGAAAATTGAAAATCCCTGGGCATAGGTTATTACAACCTAAACACATCAAGTCATTCCGGTTTTAAACCGGGTATAAGGGAATTCCTAAAAAAGTGTAGTGTATTATGCTCTTTTTGGAGGCGGCGAGACCACTTCCAGAAATACATTGTGGTATTTTAAATGGAAATAATGATCAACAACCTTTCGCTCCTGTAGAAAGTGAATACTTTCGTAATTGGAATGATGATTCTGATCAAAATTAAATTCGAAGAAATTATATCCCGAAGGAGTCTCTTCTTCATTGACTAAAAAAGCCGCAGAGACATCAACTGTCTTGTCTATGCAAACCACAATAGTTGGTGTTGCAATAAATGCAAGGAAGATAAAGGATAATATGTATGCCGCTTTTTTCACGAAATACAAAAATAAGATAAATTAATTAACGATCAAGTTTATGCTCTATACTTTATCGTTAATTCCACATGAGGTTCTTTTACAGGACCTTTACATCATCCTGTAATATCCATCCCTGATCACCATTTGCAAGTTCAATCTTAATCCATTCCTGATAGGTTTCCAGCACTTTCGTTTTTGTACCCTCGTGCAGGACAAATGCTTCTTCGCCTCTAACCGATGGTTCATTCTTGACCTGAGCTTCCTGACTAAAAATTATAGCAAACTGATTGTTTTCCTGAATTTCCTCTTTCGCATAAGCAAAGTAAAGACTGGCAAAACAGCACACCACAGCCGCCACAGACACTCCAAAGAGTATTCTTTTTACCAGAGGCTTGCTCATATAATAATAGGCGAGGAATAAGCCGGCAAAAAGCAATGAAAAGAAAATGGCAAATTTCGCCCATGAATTCGCACTAAAGCTAGAAATAAAGCTGTCCAAATATTTTTGAAAGCCTGTTTGCTCTACTTCTTCAATGGCATCTAGAGCCATATTTCTGGCGAATTCAATGTTATTGTTTATATCGGAATCTCCCGGATCTAATTGCAATGCTTTCTCGTAATTATAGATACTGGGGGCGATATTGTTCAATTTGTAATGAGCATTACCGAGATTATAATATAAGGCTACAGATGTTTCTCCTGACTCCAATATGTCCTCATATTTTTGGACTGCCTGTTCATAATTACCTTCTGCGTAGGCAGTATTTGCTTCTTCGAAAAGCTCTTCATTTTGTGCAAACAGCGAAACTGAAAAAAAGAAAAGTATGTAAAGTAAATTTTTCATTTCTAAATTTGTTTGTCTAAGGTTGAAATTACTCCTGCTGCTTTCTCATAATCCTGCTTCATAGTCACAGAAGAAGCCGGGGTATAACGTGCAAATTCACAACTTTCGAGCAGGCTTATAAATTCGTTAATAGTAGAACCATCTACCCCGCGGGAAGCCAACACTTCTTTTATTCTATCCTTACTCATTTCACTGGTCTGGATATGAAGTTTGGCCTTTAAATAGTTATGCATCGCCTTTTCCAGAGCTACATAGAATGCAGCCTGATCGCCGAGGTTCTTTTTTGCTTCTGAAAGATATTTTCTCGCAAGCCTGTCTGCCCTTTTCCTTCTGTTTCCCACTTCATCATTAGCAATTGCTTCGCGTTTTTTTCCAAAGAGTATAACAAGAGGGATGATAAGCGCTGGTAACAACACCATTCCCCAAAAGGAAACCGAATTGAAAAATTCCTGTTGCTGAAGAGGCCTTAAATTGGTATTTAATTTTATATATCTAAACTGATCTCCGTTTGTTGTAACGGCCTGCCTACTGGCAACACCTCCCGGAGAACCTGTTGCTACAGCCGGTCCTTCTTCTACATCAAGCAGGATCTCCTCTGAAGTTATTGTTTTATATGTCTCGCTGTCCAGATCAAAATATGAAAAGTCTAAAGCAGGAACAGGATATTTCCCTTTTCGGGTTGGAACAATAGTATAATTCTTTGAGATGCTTCCCTGCATCCCATTCAAAGTAGTGTTTACATTTTCTGATCGTTCCGGTTCATAAATCTCAAGAGAAGCCGGAACTGAAAGATCCGGAAGCTCAAATAACTTCAGATTTCCATTACCCGTTACCTCTACCGTAGCCTGTAAAGATTCTGAAGCATCCAGAGTCCTCTTACTGGCTGTAACTTCAAAATCAAAATCACCGACTGCGCCACTAAAATCTGCAGGCTTACCTTCCAGAGGCAAAGGTTTGACATCTATAGTCCTGCTTCCCGCGGCAACAGTCTTTTGCACCGTACGGTAAATTCTACTTCCAAAGATATCCCTTCTTTCACTGGGGACATCTACAGATACTGAGAGTGCGAGGGGTTCTATGTCCAACTCACCCGTTTTCTGCGGATATAAAACTGTTTTTCTTAGTACCACATATCGGTATGGCTGACCTTTGTATTCGCCATTTTCTGCGCGTAGCTGCCTGATATCTATGTTCTGACTCCAGAAGTCGCTGAATTTGGGGTTATCAATGTCACGCCAATTACTCACGCTAATACTTGGGCTTACGTACAGTTTATAAACCACAGTTATTGCCTCATTAAGATAAGGATTCGTATTAGATATCTCGGCTACAAGGTGAAGATTTTCTGAAGCGACTATGTCTGTATCGGTACCAGATTCAGACTCTTCCACAGCTGCCGTGACTTCAATGTCTATGGGAGAGGTTTTATAAATTTTATCATCAACTTCGATTTCTGCCTGACCTATAGTCAAATTCCCCCGTGATTCCGGCTGAAGAAAATAAGTATAGGTTTTGGAATAAGATCCTTTACCATTGATAATACTTCTGCTAACGGACTGATTTGGGCCGCCAATAATACGGAAACCATTAAAGGAAGGCGGACGAAAATTATCACCATCCTGGTTCATTTCGAAATCCACCCGTAGGCGTTCGTTTATCCCCAGCTTCTCTTTACTAACATTAGCCTCAAACCTTACCTGCGCCTGCAGCAGGTTGGCGGTAAATAGAAATAAGCTTATAAATAATATTTTCAATTTCATTTTCTATCCTCTTATTGGGATTGAGTAAATATCAAAACAGCATTACCAGTCTTTCTCAGACTGTACTTTAACCCCTTTGGCCTTTTCAGCATTTATCTTATCCTGAACTTTCTTTTCCTCATTATCCATTGCATTCAGCAAACTCTTTATTTGCTGAGGTGATAATTGTCCTTGCGCAGGTTGCTGCTGCTGAGGCTGTTGCTCCTGCTCATCACCATTTTCACCTTTATCCTGCTGCTCTTTTTGATCCTGCTCTTCCTTATCCTGATCGCCTTTATCCTGGTTTTCTTTATTCTCGTTCTCTCCTTCATCTTTCGGCTGGTTGTCCTGGTTCTCCTTATCACCGCCTTCACCATCCTTTTTCTGATCGTCCTGGTTTTCCTGCTGATCTTTATTTTCTTCCTGATCTTCGTTCTGGTCCTGGTTTTGATCCTGATTTTGCTGCTCTTCTTCAAGCATTTTCTTCGCCAATGCTAAATTATAGCGGGTTTCTTCATCTGAAGGATCATTTCTTAAAGCATTTTTATAGGCTTCTACAGCCTCTTTATATTCTTTCTGCTTCATAAAAGAATTTCCCAGATTGTGATTAATCCTGTGCTTCTCTTCTTTACTTCCAGAAATTTCATGTGCCTGCCTTAACCGGTTTGCAGCTTCAGGCGTCTTTTCTTTGTTATAGTAAAGATTACCCAAATTGTATTTTGCCGCAGTACTTGAAGGATCTTTGGCAATAGCTTTTCTATAGGAAGCTTCTGCCGAAGCAAAATCATTTTCTCCCATGGCATCTTCAGCCTCACGGAGATATTCGTTCACTTCCCTTTCAATTTTCTTTGGATTTTCCTGAGCCGTAAGCAAAGAAAAACATGAGGTAATTGCTACAAAAAGTACCGTTGCTAAACTTCTATATTTTAAATTGTTTTCCATTCTAATCCTCCTTTCGCTTTCTTTCATTAAACAGATTTAACTTCCTCACCCATGCTGTACTACGTTCCAGCAAAAATATGTCCAGAAACAGTAATAACAATCCTAATGCCAAAAACCACTGAAACTGCGATTGAAAATCGGCAAATTGTTTTGCTTCAAATTCAGATTTTTCAATATTTTGAAGTATTTCCTGTACCTCATCTGTCACCTGAGCAGTACTATTACCTTCAATATACTCCCCATTTGCTTCAGAAGCAATTTCCTGAAGCGTCTCCGGAACAAGTTTCGTAATTACAGTTTCCCCCGCATTGTCTTTTTTAAAATTAAGTACAACCCCATTTCTCTTAACAGGTATAGGCCCGCCTTTTTCAGTCCCCACACCAATAGTAATGATCTTAATCCCCTCTTCTGCAGCCTTTTCAGCAACATTTTCCATATTGCCCTCATGATCCTCTCCATCACTGATGATAAACAAAACCCTGTTGGTTTGCTCCTCATCATCATAATAGGTTGTGGCAAGGTCTATGGCATCACCAATTGCTGTTCCCTGGGACGAAATCATGTCTGTATTAAGCGCCTGTAGAAACATTTTGGCCGCAGCATAATCTGTCGTGATCGGCAATTGCGGAAAAGCGCTTCCGGCATAGGCAATAATTCCCACCCTGTCACTGCCAAGGTTGTTGAGAATTTGCGTGACCAGCTGTTTGGATTTCTCAAGCCGGTTGGGTGCTATATCTTCTGCCTCCATACTTTTAGAGACATCGATTGCAAATACAATATCAACACCTTCTCTTTTAACCGTCTCCAGCTTTGAGCCCATTTTAGGGTTTACAAGAGCCACTACCATACTTCCAATCGCAAGCAGAATAACGATTAGCTTCAATACAGGTTTAAATCGTGACCTGTGTGGCGTTAGATAGGCCAGTAGGCTGGAGTCTGCAAATTTTTTCTGAGTACGTCTTTGCCAGAATATAAGAAACAGAAACAGCAGTACTATCACCGGAATGGCAAGTAAAAGCCAGAAGTATATTTTCTCTTCTAAAACCATTTTTTAACTAGTTAATGCTATTAAATCTTAATACCTGCTTTTGTTCTCTAAAACATTTTTTATACAAAACTTCTGAATAATGTATACCTCAGCAATATTTCGAACAACAGCAATCCGCCTGCCAATAGGATTAGCGGACGAAATTTTTCATCGTAATTATAATATCTGAACTCTTCGATATCAGTTTTTTCCAACTCATCAATTTCAGCATAAATCTGCTCCAGTTTTTCATTATCTGTTGCCCGGAAGTATTTTCCACCTGTAGCATCAGCTATCTGCTGCAATAAAGCTTCATCTATTTCTACTTTACTGTTTCCATACTGAAACCTTCCGTTAGGCAAGATCCCTATTGGGGATAAAGCCATTCCATTACTTCCAACGCCAATGGTGTAAACCTTAATCCCGAATTCTACCGCGAGTTCACTGGCGATCTTAGGATCTATAAATCCGGAATTATTTACTCCATCTGTTAGTAAAATAATCACTTTACTTTCTGCTTCGCTGTCCTTAATCCGGTTTACCGCCGTGGCAAGCCCCGAACCTATTGCTGTACCGTTCTGCAAAACATTATTATACTCTATATCCTCCAGTGCACTCAGTACAATTTCTTTGTCGCTGGTAATTGGTGTTTTTGTAAAACTTTCCCCGGCATAAACCACCAGACCTATTCTATCTGAAGGGCGATCCTTCACGAACTCCTTGGCCACTTCTTTTAGCGCATCCAGCCGGTTTGGCTGTAAATCCCGTGCCAGCATACTTGCCGATACATCTATTGCCATTACAATATCTATACCTTGTGTACTGCTGGTCCTGGTCGAGACATCTACAGTTCTGGGTCTAGCCATTGCAGTAATAATAAGAGCCAGAATTAGTAATCTGATAACAAAAAGTAATGGCTTAAGCTTTGCCAGGAGGCTGTTTTCAATTTTAAAACCTTTAATAGTAGAAATTTTTAACTCAGCCGTTTGCTTATTCCTCTTCCAGAAATACCAGGCTATGGCTATTGGCAAAAGCAGCAAAAGCCAGAAAAACTGCGGATCTTCGAAAGTGAAATTTGTAAACATCAGTTATTCAAATTTTTTAATTCTACCGAATCTGTGATACGTTGAGCAATTTCTTCGGCATAGACATCATCTTCATTATATATGATAGTAATTTGCTGATAACCTCCGTTTTCAGCAAAATTCAGAATTTCATATTCATTTTGAGTTAATTCCCCTGTAACAGGATTTTCTATCTCCAGGGTTCCAAAAGCACGAATACCTTCAGCTCCGTTTATCGTGGTAAACTGCTCCCTCTTCATAATAATGTTTTTAGCACCTTGTTTTTCCAGATAAGCATAAATTCCATCTACGGCCGTTTCGAGGTTAAATTCCACCTGTTTATTGAACTGCATGGTATTTACAACCGTATAAAAATTACTTATAAGGCTACCATACATAAATGTTTCACTACCCACCAACATTTGCCTGGCCTCCTCGGGCAGCTCTATTTCCCCACGCTTTAATACCTGGGGTGTGGTAATTGCCACGGGAGGATATCCATATTCACTTCTTATCCATTCCCCTTCCAGCAACTCCTTGGTAGGATGCCCTAAATAGGTGTCCTTAACATAGGTAAAACCCTTAGTAGCAATGAGTGCCGTCGTAGCTATAACAAGCGCAAAAGCTCCAATAACTACCCCGATAATTATACGTTTGCGCCTACGTTGTTTTAGTTTTTTCTGACGGTACATCTCATCCCGCATCAGCTCCTCTTCTGTAGGAGCGGGAATTGAGGTTTTGACGTCATCCACAATGTGCTTTACATTTGACCGATCGGCTTTAGCCGTAATAACATCGGGCCTGGAATTGGCAAATTTCGCCAAATCTGCTCGCTGAAGGATAAGCTGCAGGTCATTAATCGTTTTCCTGTCCAGTTTTAAATTTCCCGAGTCACATTGCATTTCCAGATAAGCAATAAGTTCGCTTGTAGTACTCTCCAATGCGCGGTCATAAACTTTCCTGTCCAGGTATTTCCTTACCGAAAAAGTAAGCTGGGAATAATATTCTTTAACTTCCCTTTGCTCCAGTAAATGTGACTCATCAAGCTTATTAAGCTCCAGCATTGCCTGTTCATATGGTGGTAACTCTTTTTCTTTTTCAGCTTTTCTTTTCTTCCGAAGAAAAAAGAACAGAACAGCTAAAACAAGCATTAACCCTAATACCCACCAAAACCAGGCAGGAATAGAAAACCCTGAAGGTACTTCAACTGAAGGTTTTATAGGAAACATTTTTTGCTTTGTAGTGTCCACCACAACGGTAGAAACTTCTACCAGCATCGAATCTGTAAGATATTGCCGGTCATTAATAATGACGTTTTGCTGCGGAATGGTGTAAGTGCCGGAATCGAACTGCGTGAGCGAGTATTCCTTTAACAACCGGAATCTGTTTTGAACTCGGGAAGTATCGGCAGTCATGGATTCTACCACTTCCATGGGAGAAAATGTTTCTCCTTCAGGAAAAACCACCAGGTTAATAGAATCTGTTTCTACGGAAATACTATATTTTATCTGTTCCCCAATTTTAATACTGGTAGAATCAATTTCTGCTGAAACCTGTGGCTGCTGAGCTGAAGCAAGAAAGGAAAAAAGAAACAAGAAAAAAGAGAAAATGCTGCTACACCTCCTCTTACCTGTTAAATGCTCCAATATTGATCTCTTCTTTAAATATGAACTTCCTTTTTTCATATTGATTATGCTCTTCTCTTAAAATAGCCAAGTAATTTTTTTACGTAGCTCTCATCCAACCTGTTCTCAATAGTGCCGGCACCACTAAGGGTAAAGCTTTCCCGAAAATAATTGACTTTTTCTTTATAGTATTTTGCGTAGCTGTTACGCACAGACTTTGAACCTGTATTTACGGTTATAGATTCTCCGGTTTCCTCATCCAACATTTGTACCAAACCTAAATTTGGAATTTCCTCTTCGTGTCTGTCGTAAATCCTGATTCCGGTTACATCGTGCCTGCCGGCCGCTATTTTTAGTGTTTGCTGATAATCTTCTGCCATAAAATCTGAAAGAATAAAAACAATGGCTTTCTTCTTCATGACATTGGAAAGGTACTTTACAGCACCGGCGATATCGGTCTTTTTACCTTCAGGCTTAAATTCCAGGAGTTCCCGGATAATCCTTAGTACGTGAGAACGGCCTTTTTTTGGTGGGATATACAGTTCGATCTTATCTGTAAAAAGCATAAGACCAATTTTATCGTTATTCTTTGTTGCAGAAAAAGCGAGAGTAGCTGCAATTTCTGTAATTACATCTTTTTTGAATTGCTTTTCTGTACCAAACATTTCAGAACCTGAAACATCTACCACAAGCATCATGGTAAGTTCCCGCTCCTCTTCAAAAACTTTTACAAAAGGTTCGCTGTAACGTGCGGTAACATTCCAGTCGATATTTCTTACATCGTCACCAAACTGATACTGCCGCACCTCACTAAAGGTCATCCCGCGGCCCTTGAAAGTAGAATGATACTCACCACCAAAGACGTGATCGCTAAGGCGGCGGGTTTTAATTTCAATTTTCCGGACTTTTTTAAGTAACTCTTTAGTATCCATTGTTTCAGTTCACAGGATTCAGTTGCAGTTGGCAGCTTTATAAACGGAAATACTGCTACTGCATACTGCTAACTTATTTAAGGTACTTCAATTTCGTTTACAATCTTGCTTACAAGATCATCAGAAGTGATATTTTCTGCTTCGGCTTCATAGGTAATTCCAATCCTGTGTCTTAGCACATCGTGGACAACTGCTCTTACATCTTCGGGAATAACATAACCCCTGCGCTTAATAAAAGCGTAACATTTTGCAGCAGTGGCAAGGTTAATACTTCCCCTTGGAGAAGCTCCAAAGCTTATAAGCGGCTTGATTTCTTCAAGTTTATATTTTTCCGGAGTTCTGGTGGCAAAAATGATATTCAGAATATACTGCTCAATCTTTTCATCCATATACACATCACGAACAGCTTGTTGCGCACGGGCAATCTGATCCAGGCTTACCACCGGATTCACTTTTTCAAAAGCACCCTTCAGGTTTGCACGAACAATTAGCTGCTCCTCGTTCATCTGTGGATACTTAATGATCGTCTTCAGCATAAAACGGTCGACCTGGGCTTCAGGTAAAGGATAAGTTCCTTCCTGCTCCACCGGGTTTTGCGTTGCCATTACCAGGAAAGGACGATCCAGTATAAAAGTTTCATCCCCAATGGTTACCTGTTTTTCCTGCATGGCTTCCAGTAAAGCAGACTGCACTTTTGCCGGGGCACGGTTAATCTCATCTGCAAGCACAAAATTGGCAAATATCGGTCCTTTCTTAATGCTGAAGTCATTGAGCTTCATATTATAAATAAGCGTTCCCACAACATCTGCCGGCAATAAATCTGGCGTAAACTGAACCCTGCTAAAACTCCCCTGAACTGCCTGAGACAACGTATTGATGGCGAGGGTTTTTGCAAGTCCGGGAACACCCTCAAGTAAGATATGTCCCTGACCAAGAAGGCCAATTAGCAGGCGCTCCACCATATGCCTCTGGCCCACAATAACTTTGTTCATCTCTGAAGTAAGCACATCTACAAACGCACTTTCTCTTTCAATTCTCTCATTAAGGCTGGCAATGTCTACCGAAGAATCATTTTCTATCATCGCTTTTAAATTTTAAAGTCGTGAATATACATACAAGGAAACTAGGTCGCAAATTGAAAATTAAATAGTTGCTCATTTGTTAACAATTGGTTAAAAATAAAGAGCGGCTTAGTGTGGCCGCTCTTAAAGGTTTTTTAAATTTGAAAAGCTTAATCTATAAAAAGCGTTTCCAGGTCAACCATTTCGCCGGCTTTAACCACCACGTTATCCTTTTCGAAATTTGGCAAATTTGATGCCACATCTGGAATGACTGTAATTTTATAAGTTCCGGCAGGTACACCATGTAATTTAAAATTACCTTCCAAATCTGTATAAGCGGAAATAGTAGTAGAAGCATTTTGCGCCCTTACAAGACTCCTGGAATCTGAAGGGTGAACTTCCCCGATTATAGAACTGGCACCAGCCTGAGCAGAAACCCTGATTACAGGTTTAAGAGAAAATCCTCCATTACCCTGTCTTACTACAGATTCTTCTACGTCAAAATCCAAAAGAAAAGCATAATGCTCTCCCGCTTCCAGTTCCTGGTTCACGTTAAGTTTTAATCCAGACTGCTGCGCGCTGGGCACGGCAATAGCACTTTCTTCACCATCAACAACAATTGCATTGTCTGTACCAAGCACCAACCTTATTTGCCCAAGATACCCGGCTGGCACATCCACATCTGCAAGAACCTGAGAAACTCCTCCTGTTAACTCAAGCAGGTCGTACCTGCCCGTATTTACATCACCAAGACTTTCCCAACCTTCATCGTCTGTACCGTCCATATCTGTTTTAATCATCACATCCTGCACATCTATAAATACAGCATCATAATCTCCCGGGGCATCTGTAATACTTACCGTTATTTGCGCTTTACCTTCTCCGGCACTACCATTGTCATCATCACTACAGCTAAACAGTGTAAAAGCCAGAAAACTCAATACAAGAGCACTCTTCATTTTCAAATTTGTTAGGGTCATATTCATTTAGTTTTTAATTGATTTGGTGGGATAACGGCGATTTTCGCTACTAATTTTGTTACTTCAGGAAGATTAACGAAATTTAACAGGAGTTAATCCAACTTTTTTAATTCCGAAGAAATACTTTATTATTTTAGACACAAAAATTATATGAAAACTGCATTAATTACAGGAGCCTCTAGCGGAATAGGCAAAGCAACGGCTAAAATCTTTGCTGAAGAAGGTTTTAACCTCATCCTCTGCGGAAGGAGAAAGGAAAAGCTGGAAGAGCTGAAGCAAGAACTGGATGACAAGTCCAATATTCACCTCCTTACTTTTGATATACGTAATAAAGAAGAAGTATTCAGCAGCATTGAAGGTCTGCCTTCAGATTTGGCAAATATCGATATCCTGATTAATAATGCAGGAAACGCACATGGCCTGGACCCTATTCAGGATGGAAATGTAGAAGATTGGGATGCGATGATGGATATTAATGTAAAAGGACTGCTTTATGTTTCCAAAGCAATTATTCCGAAGATGATAGCGCGGGCTTCGGGACACATTATCAATATTGGATCTACCGCAGGGAAAGAGGTTTATCCCAACGGAAACGTCTATTGCGCCAGTAAACATGCGGTAGATGCAATAACCCAGGGAATGCGAATTGACCTGAACGGAAAAGGAATCCGTGTAGGAGCTATTAATCCCGGAATGGTCGAAACTGAGTTCAGCGAAGTTCGGTTTAAAGGAGATAAAGAAAAAGCACAGAAAGTCTATGAAGGATTTAAACCGTTACAACCTGAAGATGTTGCCGATATCATAAGGTTTGTAGTGACAAGACCCTCTCATATAAATATTGCAGATCTTATGGTGATGTGTACTGCCCAGGCCAGTAGCACTATTGTAGACAAGGAGTAAATATTTCTTTTTTTTTATTACTATTACTTATTCTTATGGCTCATTATGATCGTTTTGAAGATTTAGAAATTTATAAAGCGGCTCGTGTTCAATGCCAGAATATCTGGTCTTTAAGATAATATTGCAGAAGGTTTTGGAAGAGGCGGGAACAAGGAATTTATACAGTTCCCTGGCTTTGCAAGAGGTTCAAATAGCGAAACAAGAGCGCAATTGCAGAGATGCCTCGACAGATCATATTTATCTGAAGCAGAATTCAATAAATTTTACTCCGAATCTGAAAAATTAAACGAACAAATATCGAAATTTATCAATTATCTGAAGAAGTCGGATAGAAGAGGATCCAAATTCGACTAATAATTAATAGAAATAGATTAATAGAGAATTCTCTACATGATCAACAAACGTCTTTTAATAAAAAACCTGCTTGCGCATAATGACGAGAATAGCTTTTATGATAAGAAGTTACGGCTTAATCTTGGCGAAAAAGAAGGTAAGGCTAAGTTTTTAAAACACGTTTGTGCGCTTTCAAATTCTAATCCCGAAAACAATTCCTATATCGTAATTGGTGTGGAAGATGAAGATAATAATATTGTGGGCATCGACTTTTTTGAT
The DNA here is from genome assembly GCF_031846515.1 of Autumnicola lenta. NCBI lineage: Bacteria > Pseudomonadati > Bacteroidota > Flavobacteriia > Flavobacteriales > Flavobacteriaceae > Autumnicola > Autumnicola lenta. Next base: position 38,042 of record NZ_JAVRHO010000016.1, on the reverse strand, counting down.
GACAGCAAAATTCAGAACCTGGTGAATGCCTATCTTCAGAACCCGCCGATTATCAGTTATGAGAATATTCCTTTTCCGCATTTGCCAGATCATCTTGTGGTAGGTTTGGTGACCATCAGGCCCAATCACGGCAAAATTTGTTCACTGCGGAAAAATATCTGGAAATACTACGGCGGTTCAATTTTTCTGCGTGATGGTAGTATAAGCATGCCCAAAGATTTTGATATTAAAATTGAAGATGTAAACTCGCAGATAGTTGCTTCCATAGAAAACCACGCGCAAAATAATATTGAACTCACTTTGGACGGGGTTTTTGATTTTATGAGAAAGCGTCAGGACTTTAATCCGACTTATAAAGTTTTTAAAGAGTACTTTGTGGTTTGTTGGGCAGGAAAACAGAAAAATGGCAAGGACTCTATTTACTTTTCCCGGGTAGATATTGAGTTAATTAACGAGCAGGTAAAATTATTTTATTCAGATTTAGATGAAGTGAGCATAAACGTAGAAGAGGATTCTTTCAGAATCATTGAATATGTCCACCTGGGGCTGCACGACAGTTTTAAATATTACCCGCTGGAAGAAGTATGTATAGAGTTTAGGGATAATGCGAGTTATGAGATACAAAGTAAATTACTTTTTAATCCGCCAAAATTTGATCAAAAAACCTTACATCATATTTATAACATCAACAATGCGCTTATCCAGCGGTTAAAGCAAAGTTTACCTCTAAATAAATTTCAGGAAAAAGATTTAAGGAGCTTACCTTCTACTTATTTATTATGTTATTTGAATAACTTTGAAGATGCTATAAATAAACTTCAAGAAGCAAAGCCTTATTTGAAGAAATATAGTCCACAGGTATACCATTCTTATAAAGAGAGTATGCGTATCTTGAGAAAAGTAAAATATAATTAAATGAGCAGGAAGATAGCAATAGGTGATATTCATGGAGGATTAAAGGCGCTCGTTCAGCTTCTTAAAAGAGTGGATATTACTCCGGAAGACGAAATTATTTTTTTGGGTGATTATGTGGATGGCTGGAGTGATTCTGCCAATGTCGTTTCTTACCTTATTGAACTTGCGAAACAAAACACCTGTATTTTTATTCGTGGTAACCACGACGATCTTGCCCACCGTTGGCTAAAAACAGGAGAACTAAATGAACAATGGCTACAGCACGGCGGCCAGTCCAGTATGGATGCGTACAGGAATTTGACTTCAGAAGAAAAAAAAGCGCATATCGAGTTTTTTGATCAGATGATGAATTATTACATTGATAAACAAAACAGGCTTTTTGTACACGCAGGTTTCACCAATCTTCACGGGCCACTAAGTGAATATCATAACACAGGCTACTACTGGGACCGGACGTTATGGGAAATGGTACTTGCCCTTGATCCCGCGATGCAAAGATCTCATAAATATTACCCGAAGAGGCTTCAGCTTTTTGAAGAAATTTATATTGGCCATACCCCGGTTACACGTATAGATGAATCAACTCCTTTTCACAAAGCAGGCGTATGGAATATTGATACCGGTGCAGCTTTTAAGGGCAAACTCTCTGCTATAGAGGTAAACACCAAAGAAATATGGCAAAGTGATCCTATACATGAGCTCTACCCCAATGAAAACGGCAGAAATTAAGAGTTTTTTATTATAGACTCTGTTAACATATTCATATCTTTGAACCTCAATGTCTTTAACTGAAAATGAAGTCACAGAGCAACATCTGTAACTATAGCGTTAAGATATTCTAGAGGAAAAAATCACACACAATTGCACAGTTTATAATGTCCAATTGCAATTATAGAGAAGAAAAATGGCTTTAGAGAATGTTCGATTAGAAGTAATGAAAACCGTAGAGAAATCTGTTGACGGTTTTATAGATAAGTACCTTATACCTGTTGACGATATCTGGCAACCTACAGATCTTCTACCCAATCTTCAGAATGAAAATTACAACGAGGAGATCATCCAAATAAGGGAAGAAGCAAAAGAGCTGGGATACGATTTTTGGGTGGTATTGGTGGCCGATATGGTTACCGAAGAAGCCCTGCCTACCTACGAATCCTGGTTAATGGATATGGAGGGGGTAAAACAACACGGTGCTTCCAGAGGAGAACAAAATAGCTGGGCCAAATGGGTTCGCCACTGGACCGGAGAAGAAAACCGCCACGGCGACACACTTAACAAATATTTATATCTCTCCGGAAGGGTGGACATGAGGGAAATCGAAAAGACCACACAGCACCTTATTAACGATGGATTTGATATTGGGACCGGAAGGGATCCCTATCGTAACTTTGTATATACCAGTTTTCAGGAACTGGCTACAAATATTTCCCACAAACGTGTAGGACAGCTGGCTAAGAAAAAGGGAAATAAGATGCTCGCCAAAATGTGTAACATTATTGCAGGTGACGAGATGAGACATTACATGGCATACCGTGAGTTTGTAAAAACAATTTTTGAGCACGATCCTAGTGAGATGATGCTTGCTTTCCAGGATATGATGAAGAAAAAGATCGTAATGCCTGCACAATTCATAAGGGAATCTGGAGATGATATCGCTTCAGCTTTTGAAAATTTCTCCAATGCTGCTCAACGTCTGGGAGTTTATACGACCTATGATTATATCGAAATTTTAAGAAAATTGAATAGTTATTGGGAGATTGATAAAATGACTTCGCTAACAGATGAAGCAGAAAAAGCGAGGGATTATTTAATGAAAATGCCAGATAGAATGGCACGTATTGCAGATCGTATTGCTGTACCAAAAGATCAGCACCAGTTTAAATGGGTAGCGCCTAATGGTACACTTTAATCCTGCATGAATAATTAAAAACAGAAACCGCTTCTAACTGGAGCGGTTTTTCTTTGTAGCATCTTTAACCTCAAATAAAAAATAGTTCCTACTTTTATAAAAACGAAAAAGCTATGAAAAAGATTATTTTAGCCATTGCAGGTTTTTTTATCATGCAAAACGGTTTCGCACAGATAGATTATATGCAAAATGAAGTAAAGCTCAACATCGGGAATACTATTGCTATCGCATCTGTAGAAGTAGGTTACGAATTTTTTCTTGATTACAACCAGTCCATTGATGCACAAATCCTTTTCAATGACCGGATGAATTACCATTCAGAAAAAAATTCCCGACAGTTTAATACCACCAGTTTCATGCTTGGATATAACTTTTATTTTGGAACAGAAAGTGCCGGTTCGGGACTATATGTAAATCCTTTTGCTAAATTAAGAACAGGAGAATTTACAGAAGTGGTGCAGATCGCAGACAATGATGTGCGGCAGGTTACAGATATGGACGCTTTTATTATAGGTATTGGCGGCGGCTACAAATGGAATTTCAACGACACTTTTGTACTGGGCCCTTTTGCAAATATCGGAAGAAACTTCAGTAACGAGGTAAAAGAGAGATTTTCTGCATTGGAATTTAACGCCGGCTTCAGCGTAGGCTATCGATTTTAAATTATCAAAAATTTCAGCAAAGATGATATCCAGACATTGGTCCTGCAGGATAAAACGAGAAGAAGAAGGTAATTACGTAAAATATCTTAAAGAGGAAGTTCTGCCACATTTATCCACTCTGGACGGTTTTCTTGGCGCGAGTATCAACCGCAGGGAAGTTGGGGATTTCCCCGAATATCTTTTTATTTCGGAATGGACTTCTAAAGAAGCCATAAGAGCTTTTTCCGGAGAAAATATCCAGCTTGCGGTTGTTTCAGAAAAAGCTCAAAATATGATGCACAGTTTTGATCGGGAAGTCCGGCACTACGAACTTATCGGCTCTGTTTGATCTGAAGAACCAGAATCAGAATCAGCTACACCACCGTTTTTCCACACTTTGTAAGCAGCAAGATCTTTTTCAATAAGGTTAAGGCAAAAAGCCACTACAGCAGCATCATCCAGGTAACCTATAACGGGAATAAAGTCTGGAATTATATCTATAGGCGAAAGTACATAAAGCAAAGCGCCCCCCACAGAAGCAATAATATTCCAGGGCATTTCTCTGTAGCTTCCATTGGCATAATCCCTCACCATTGAAAATAAAATTTGCACATCCCCAAAATACCGACTCAGTGTGCCCTTACTTTCAAATTTAGATTTTATCTTTTCCTCTTCAGCTATAACTTTATCTATATCCTTTTTTTTGAAGTTCTTCTGCCTTTTATTATGTTCCTCTTCAGCATTTCCTTTGGAAAACAAGCTCATATTCTATTTTTTAAATTATACTCATTCCCTAAATTACGGAATATAATTTAGCAGCCGCCAATGTTTAAGAATATTTAAGATTCTATAAAAATTTTACCTTTAAAAAAAATCTACTCCTCATCTGCCACAAACCTCGGGTCTACAGGCATCACTTCCCCGCAGTTATCGCAAGTCCGCAATTCTTTACTTCCGTAGAAATGCTTAAAATGTTTCAAAAAGTCCTTTTCAATATCATGTAACGGGAAATAAACCTCATAAAGCTTGTTGTTGCAATTATCACAAAACCATAAAAGTCCGTCCTTTCCGCTCTCATTTTTCCTTTTCCGTTCCACAACCAGCCCAATAGAACCTTCATCGCGAACGGGAGAATGCGGCACTTTCCCCGGATTAAGATACATATCCCCGGGCCCTAATTCCATTGTCCTTTTTTCCCCTTTATCCTGAATATGCACCCTTATATTTCCCTCCAACTGGTAAAACAGCTCTTCAGTTTCGTTATAATGGTAATCCTTCCGCGCATTTGGCCCCGCAACCACCATCACAATATAATCACCAGACTCCCGGTAAAGATTCTTGTTCCCCACCGGCGGTTTAAGCGTATGCCGGTTTTGATCGATCCATTTATTAAGGTTAAAAGGTTTATTAACAGCCATATTTTTGTTTTTATAGCTTAAAATTAAACAATCTTCACAACAAAGCGATGCGTAAGGCCAATAATCATTATGGCACCTGCTGTTTCCGCTACGCTCCAACAGCACCGCGCTATACGCTGCAAGTCCTCGTCGCCAAAAAGCTCCTGCGGGCTTTACGCTGCTATCGCTGGTGCGAAAAAGAATTGAAGAGTGAAGAGTCTTTCCACTTTCCTCTCTACACTTTAAGAGCAACGCAAAAAATGCCAATTATTGACCTATACAGAGAAAAAGAGTTAAAAAGCGAATAAGTTAAGGAGTGAAAATTACCAATTTCGACCCCAAATAAATCCGCCAGGGTTTCACGCGATTTGGTTACAGTTTCAGGCTTTCCACTTTCCTCTCTCCACTTATAAGAGCATTCAAAAATGACAATCATCGGGCTGCAGATAAGTGAAAAAGTGAAATTAAGACTACTGCGCTGCAAGAAACAAGAAGAAAGATCTTCTCCCTGTTTCCTCTAAGCACAACCCAGGATTGAGTGACAACCACTAAAAAATTTTTTGTTGTAAATGAAAACTATTCTATTCTATTCTTTTCATGTCCTGTTATTTATCTTTCATAATTAATTATCCAAATCTTTTAAAGCATTTTCAGCAGCGTTTGTTGCACTTCTGTAACCTTTAAAAACCCAATGTGAAAGAAAGAACAAGAAGATCAAAAGTACAGGAATGTAAATCCACATGTTAGAAATATTTTCTGCTTCAAAAAGATCTTTATTTTTAAAAATCTTGGAAGTGACAGGTAAAATTATAACGGCTAAAACTAAGCTTATATAAAAGATAATTTTTTGAGTGAATAGTAAATCGTTTCTAGATTTTTGAAACTTAATTAAAACGTCTTTATAGCTGTTACTGGCGATGTCCAGTTTCTTCATGTTGCCAATTTTCTTTAAAGCCAACACTGGCAATACCAGTAACGATAGCAGCGCTATTACCCCAAAAACCATTAAGTACCATTCATCTAGTTTCTGAAAACTGACAATTAGAAATAAAGCACTGCCGTAGCATATCACAGCACCTATAATTTCATAAAACTGAAGTTTGTTAAATTTGCTGTTGTATTTTTCCTTTGTCATTTTTTCTATGATTTGATTTGTTAATATTTCCTGATTTTCCAATCTTTTACTCATTTCCTCCCAGGTATTCTTCATTTCTTCCAGTTCCATAATTTTATTTTTTAGTGATATCAGATTTTAATTTATCCTTAATTCTGGAAATCTTTGTTCCTACATTGCTGGTTGTTATTCCAATAATTTCAGCAATTTCCTTGTGGCTTTTTCCTTCAAGAAAAAGCAGGATAATTCCTTTTTCCAATAGATTTAGCCTTTGGATATGCTCATAAAGCAATTTTAACCTATCCTCTTCCGGTCTGGCCAAAACCTCAGCAAACCGTGTTGTCTCCAGATTAATAGGAACCGTGTCCACTTTTCTTTTACTGCTCTTTAAACTGTAAATAGCGGTATTCATGGCGACCCGATACATCCAGGTACTTAGTTTTGACTTTTCCGCAAAGGAGTCGAAGGATTTCCAAAGCTGAAAGACAATTTCCTGATAAAGGTCTTCCCTGTCTTGAAGGCTATTGGTATAAAGCATGACTACTTTAAAGATTAGTCCTTCATTCTTCTTTACTACTTCTATGAATTGGCTCTTTTTATCCATCTAAAAATTAAACTTCAACTAATTAGTGTAGAAAAATGGAAATAAATCACAGTTTATCTGATTTTTTTTCTGAAAGGAGGTTATGAGGTGTGTAACACGTCTTTTAAGAAGAAAAGAGTGAAGGAGTGAAATTTATCAATTCGGTCAACACTAATTAGTTGAAGATCAATTTTCGACCTTGTCATTTTTCCGCTCTAAATTAAAAGAGCAGCCTCAAAAATGCCAGTTATCGATCTATAGGAAGGCTTTACTCCAAACAACAAAACCACGAACTACGAATAAAAAACTACGAACAAGCTAAAGTTTTTTGCTAACTTTCGGTGTAGTGCTATAAATATCAGTAGAGATAAGCTACCAACGAGGGTTATCAACATTAAGCAATCATGAAACATTGCAGAACAAAGAATAGTAAATGGGAACTAGTAAACTGATGGACTATCATCGTTTTTTAGATGAAGCTGGTGATACTACCTTTTATGGGAAAGGAAAGAAAAACGTCATTGGCGAAGATGGTGTATCGAAAGCTTTCATCCTTGGAATGATAAAAATAAAAGATCCTTTAGACGAAGTAAGGGATAAGATCAACAAGCTTCAAAACAAAATTGTTACCGATGAATTTTATCACGTTCCCAGTGTTTTAAAGAAAATTAACAAAACCGGATATTATCTACACGCAACCGATGATTTACCAGAGGTAAGAAAAGAAATGTTTGATTTAATGAAAACCATAAACTGCAGTTTTGAAGCTGTGGTTGGAAGAAAAGACATTGAACGTTATGAAACAAAACATAAAGGAAAAGAAGAATACTTTTATGCAGACTTGCTATCCCACCTCCTTAAGAACAAACTCTTAAAACATAACAAGCTCGTTATGCACATTTCGGAACGAGGAAAAAGCACTAAAAATCATAATTTAGAATTAGCATTTCTTAAAGCAAAGCAAAGATTCTCCAAAGGAAACAGTGACAAGGAATCGAAGACAAAAGTAGTCTTCAATATCAATTATCCGACGAAAGACCCTTTGTTGAACTTGGCAGACTATTTCTGTTGGTCAATTCAACGTGTTTTCGAAAAAGGGGAAATCAGATACTATAACTTTATTAAAGACCAGGTAAAATTGGTGATTGATGTGTATGATACCAAAAAAATTAACGGTTGGAAAAACTATTATGACAATCGAAACAATCCATTAACAGCCAAAAATAAAATAAGCCCACTAAAACACTAATTCCAAATTAAATTTGAAATAACGACCTGGAGTCGACTTTCGTGTTTTGCAGACTTAACTAGTGCAAATATACATAAAATGATGAACTTATAAAAGCGTATTTAAAAATCATAAAGCCTTAATTGTCAGAGTGGACACCCTTGATTGATCTATGTGGTTTGCTATTCGATTTTTGATAGCTATATTAGGTACTTTTAAACTCAACCCATACATATCATCACTTATTAAAATAATTATCAGATGAAAAAAATACTATTATTCTTCAGCTTTTGCCTGTTCTTCGCCTGTAACGAAAATACTTCTGCCGAAGCAGGAACCACTTCCGAAGCAAATTCAGAAAATATTCAGAAAAAAGATTCTGTTCCCAATTTTGGTATTGTGATACATGGCGGCGCAGGAACGATTTTAAAGGAAAACATGAGCGATTCATTAGAAAATGCTTACAAAGCAAAACTGGAAGAAGCCATAAGGACGGGACATAAAATCTTGGCGGATGGCGGCACGGCTCTGGAAGCAGTGCAACGCACCATTAATATTATGGAAAATTCTCCACTCTTTAACGCCGGAAAAGGTGCTGTTTTTACTAACGAAGGGACCAACGAACTGGACGCTTCCATTATGGACGGTGAAACGCTGAATGCGGGCGCGGTTGCCGGGGTTACGACGATTAAAAATCCGATAAACCTGGCTTATGAAGTGATGGTAAATTCGGAACATGTGATGTTGGCAGGAAAAGGTGCTGAACGTTTTGCTAAGGAACAGGGAATTGAAATTGTAGATCCTGAATATTTCTACACAGAGAACCGCTTTAGAAGTCTGCAAAGAATTAAAGATCGCGAAAAAACCGAACTTGATCATGACGGAAAAACGGCATTTATCGACCCGTATATAAAAGATTCCAAATTTGGGACTGTAGGTTGTGCCGCGCTTGACAAAAACGGAAATCTTGCTGCAGGGACTTCCACCGGCGGAATGACCAATAAAAGGTACAATCGCATTGGCGATGCGCCAATTATTGGCGCGGGGACTTACGCAAACAACAAAACCTGCGCGGTTTCCAGCACCGGCTGGGGAGAATTTTTTATCCGCGGGATGGTGGCGCACGATATTTCTGCAATGATGGAATACAAAGGAGTGAGCCTGGAAGAGGCTGCCCGGGAAGTGATCCAGGAGAAAATTCCTGACCTTGGCGGCGACGGGGGAATTATTGCTATTGACCACGAGGGAAATGTTGCAATGGAATTTAACACTGCCGGGATGTACCGCGCTAAAATGAACAATAAAGGAGAACTGGAAATAGGAATTTATGGAAACTAATTTTTATAATTTATCTTTTTTAGAAACTGAAGAATTGTTTGTTTTCCAATCCTTAAATGCACCTTTAACATAGAATTAGAAGTTGATAATCGCAACGTTGCCAAAGAGCTTTTAACTTTGTGAAAAAAGCAATGAAATTCTATTATTTTCTAAGTTTTCTCCTTTTTTTCTGTACTGCCATTTCCCTGAATGCACAGGGTTTGACCAGAGAACAGGTCGATGATACCATAGAAAAGATGCCTTCCTTTTCTATACACAAGAATAACTATTTTATTACCGGAGTTCCATTTAACCGCTCAGTTTCTGATAACTCTGATGCCAAATACCAGATAAGTTTCAAGCAACTTCTCACAAGAAATACGCTTCCTCTAAACACCTATCTTTTTCTCACCTATACACAAAAGGCATTCTGGGATTTGTATAGTTTCTCCAGTCCGTTTTCTGATATTAACTTTAATCCGGGCATAGGTTTGGGAAAGCCAATTTTCAACAAAGATGACAGGCTTATGGCTTTGGCTTATCTTGAATATGAGCACGAGTCCAACGGCCGGGACAGTATTTATTCCAGGTCCTGGAACAGGCTGTCACTAAGTTTTGAAACTACCATAAACCCGAGAACATCTATACGATTAAAAGGTTGGCTACCATTTAAGTACAAAGAAGATAATCCTGATATACTGGAGTACATGGGATATGGAGAGTTGAATATTTCTTACGAGCTGCAGCCTGAAAAATGGATCCTGGACTTACAGCTTCGCAAAGGCAGCAATTTTGACGATTGGAAGGGATCAATAAGAACGCAATTATTCTATCGTCCATTTAAAATGGACAATCAGTATCTCATGCTGGAATGGTACCACGGTTACGGAGAAAGTCTTATTGATTATGATCAATATAGAAGTATGGTGCGAGTAGGCTACGTGATAAAATCTAACAACCTCGGTTTCTTCAAATTCTCCGGAAGCTAAATTAACAATCTTTTAAGTTTTTTTGGTTCGGTAACTTCCGAACTAAATATATCTTTGCAGCTTGAAAAAATTTTAAGAATGAGCTGCTCACCCGAAAAAATTAAATTAATTGAAGAAATTGGTGTGCATTTTGAAAAAACGCACCAGTTAGCTCCTTTGGCCGCACGCATTTACGTTATTATGATCCTTTCTCCCAAGGAGGGCCACACATTTGATGAGATAATGACAATCACCGAGGCCAGTAAGAGCTCTGTATCTACACAACTGAATCTTCTACTTCAGCTAAATAAAATTGAGTACTTCACTAAACCCGGAGACCGGAAAAGATATTTCCGTGGGAATAAAATGTATTTAAAAAATACACTGGAAACTTACCTGGCAAGCATTTCAGAAGAAATTAAGGTAGTAGAAAAAATCACAGAGTTTAATTCAACCTACAATTCAGAAAAATATAAAAAAACAGGTGAAGTGCCTTTACTTTTCAAGGAATACCTCTTGCGCCAGAAAGAGAATCTTAAAAATACAATAGCGAAAATATCCGAAATTCAAAATAAGTAACAAGAAATCCTACCAAAAATGAAAATCATATTTAAATATATTGTCGTCATTACCGGCGTATTAAGTGTCATCTCCTGTGGAGACAATGAGGGTCAACAACAGCAGGCGCAAGGTCCCACGCCTTTTCCCGTACTGGAAGTTCCTAACAGAACCGTGACTGGCTACACCTCTTATCCGGCAAGCCTGGAAGGAGTGGTGAACAGTGCAGTAAGAGCAAAAGTACCTGGATATATTACTGATGTTCTTGTAGATGAAGGTCAAAAGGTGAAAAAAGGTCAACTCCTTTTTAAACTGGAAACCGAATCTTTAAGCCAGGAAGCCGGAGCGGCAAGTGCAAATGTTAATGCAGCTCAAGTAGAAGTAGATAAACTGAAGCCACTGGTAGAAAAGAATATAATTAGTGGTGTACAATTGGAGACTGCAAAAGCCAAGCTTGCTCAAGCCCAGGCAAATTACCAGAGCATTGCTGCCAACATAGGTTATGCAAATATAAAAAGCCCCGTAGATGGTTATGTTGGGGCAATCCCGTACCGGGAAGGTACCCTTGTAAGCCCCGGAGATCCTATGCCATTGACTACCGTCTCACAGATTAACGAAATTTATGCTTTCTTCTCGATGAACGAAAGGGACTACCTTAACTTTCTGCAGAACACGGAAGGAGCGAACCTTTCAGAAAAAATTGACAATATTCCTCCTGTAGAACTTCAGCTTGTAAACGGGACAATTTATGATCAGAAGGGAGAAATTGAAACTGTTACAGGACAGATAGATCCTTCTACTGGCACGGTTAGTTTTAGAGCTGTTTTTCCAAATCCAAATGAAATACTGGCCAGCGGAAACAGCGGGCAAATTCGCATTCCTAAAACCTATGAAAACGTTCCGGTTGTTCCTCAAGCCTCTTCTTTTGAACAACAGGGAAAAGTTTATGTTTACCGTGTACAGGGAGATAGCCTCGCTGTTTCCAAAGTAGTTGAGGTGCGTGATAGGGTGCAAAATCTAATTGTTGTTGCTTCTGGAATTGAGGTAGGTGACAAAATAGTTGCTGAAGGTGTTGGACAACTGCGAAACAATACGCCTATACAACCACAACCAGTGTCTTTTGACAGCATCGCCAATACCTTGAATCCTATTTTTAAATAACATCTAAATGCTCAAAAAGTTTATAGAAAGACCGGTATTATCCACGGTCGTTTCCATCGTCATAATCGTTCTGGGGGTTCTTGGGATTACCACTTTACCCGTGACACAGTATCCAGATATCGCTCCGCCTACGGTTCAGGTTTCTGCAAATTATCCAGGGGCCAATGCACAAACAGTTCTTGAGAGTGTTCTAATTCCTATTGAAGAGCAAATTAACGGTGTAGAGGGAATGGATTATATTACCTCTACAGCAAGTAACAACGGTAGTGCCAGTATCCAGGTATTCTTTGACCAGGGAGTAGATCCCGATATTGCTGCAGTAAACGTACAGAACAGGGTAGCGAGGGCAACACCACTTTTACCGCGCGAAGTAACCCAATCTGGGGTTACAACTCAAAAACAGCAAACCAGCTCTTTGATGTTCTTTACGGTATATTCGGACAATGATGAATATGGCGATACCTTTATACAGAATTATCTGAACATTAATGTTATTCCAGAACTAAAGCGGATTAATGGCGTAGGTGATGTGAGCGTTTTTGGAGCCAAGAATTATGCGATGCGTATATGGCTTCAACCAGAAAAACTCGCTGCCTACAACCTTATCCCAACAGATGTTACTGCTGCTATTAATGAGCAAAGTCAGGAAGCGGCCGCAGGCGCACTTGGCCAGAATAATGCTGAATCTTTTGAATATGTTATAAGATATAGTGGCCGTTATACAACCGAAGCGCAATACGAAGATATTGTTATAAAAGCCTTAGGAAATGGACGATACCTAAGACTTAAAGATATTGCCAGGGTAGAACTGGATGCCGAAAGTTACTCCTCGGTGTCGTTAACCAACGGATTACCCGGGATGACCATGGCTGTTTATCAAACACCTGGCTCTAATGCCCAGGAGATCATAGAGAATATTCATGCCCGGCTGGATGAAATGGAACAGGATTTCCCAACAGGGATGCATACCTACATCAATTTTGACACCAATGAGTTTTTAACTGCTTCTATAGATAAGGTGGTTGTGACCTTAATTGAGGCCTTTATTCTTGTATTTATAGTAGTATTTATATTCCTGCAGGATTTTAGATCTACACTTATTCCCGCAATTGCGGTTCCTGTTTCAATTATAGGTACATTTTTCTTCCTGAACCTTTTTGGATACTCTATTAACCTCTTAACGCTGTTTGCACTGGTACTTGCCATAGGTATTGTGGTAGATGATGCCATTGTGGTAGTGGAAGCAGTGCATGCCAAGCTGGAAGAAGGCGCAAAAAGTGCGTTATCGGCAACACAAAGTGCCATGGAAGAAATTTCCGGTGCTATAATATCCATTACGTTGGTAATGGGTGCTGTGTTTATTCCTGTAACTTTTATTTCAGGACCAACAGGGGTTTTTTATGAACAGTTTGGAGTAACACTTATAGTTGCCATAGCTATTTCGGCTGTAAATGCATTAACGTTAAGCCCCGCCCTGTGTGCATTATTTCTGAAACCGCACCACGATAAAGCAGGAGAAAAGAAAAATTTTCTACAGCGATTTTACTCGAGCTTTAATACGGCATTTGATATCACCACAAAAAAGTATGGCAGATCTCTTTTATTTCTGAACAAACATAAATGGATTACTGTGGCTGTTCTGATTTTGTCTATTGCCGGAATTTTTTGGGGAGCTAAAAATACACCAACAGGTTTTGTTCCTGACGAGGATAGGGGGATAATCTTTGTCAACATTGAACTTCCTGCCGGAGCATCTATGGACAGAACCGTACAGGTTACAAATGAGTTAGAAAATAAAATTCAAAATCTTCCTGGCGTATTTGGGGTCACAATGGTTAGTGGTAGGAACTTACTAGCAGGAGCAGGTAGTAACTATGCATTGGGACTTGTTAAACTAGATTCATGGGAAGATCGTGATGCAGACTCACTCTCCTCTGATGCAATTACAGCAAAATTGTTCCAAATTGGAGCAAGCGTTGCAGATGCAAACGTTTTATTCTTTGCGCCACCAAGTATTCCCGGATTTGGAATATCAGCTGGATTTGAGGCTAAAATCTTAGATCGCTCTGGAGGAAGTTTTCAGGAGTTGGAAAGCGCTACGCAACAATATTTACAAGATCTTTCTTCACGCCCTGAAATCGCGTATGCCCAAAGTTCTTTTAATACTTCATATCCACAGTACGAAATAGACCTGAATGTGGCAAGAGCCAAAGAAGCCGGTGTTGCTGTAAATAGTATATTTTCTACTCTTCAGGGATATATAGGAAGTATTTATGCTGCCGATTTTGCAAGGTTTGGCAAGCAATACAGGGTTTATGTACAGGCACTGCCTCAGGATCGTGCTGAAGTGAATGACCTTAACGCTCTGTTTGTAAGAAACGACCAGGGGGAAATGGCGCCTATTACAGAGTTTGTAAGCCTGAACAGAGTTTACGGACCTCAATCTGTAACGCGGTTCAACCTTTTTAATTCTGCCAGTATAACTGGAGCAGCTGCACCTGGTTACTCCTCGGGAGATGCTATTGCCGCCGTCCAGGAGGTCAAAGATAATGCCCTGCCCAGAAATTTTGATATTGGATTCTCAGGGTTAACAAGGGAAGAAATTTCTGCCGGTGGTCAAACAACTTTTATATTCATACTAAGTATTCTATTTGTGTATTTTATTTTGTCTGCCCAGTATGAAAGTTATATTCTTCCTTTAACCGTACTTCTAAGTTTACCTGTTGGGGTTATGGGAGCCTACTTAGTTACCTACTTTTTAGGCTTACAGGCAAATATTTATTTTCAGATCGCACTCATCATGTTGCTGGGGCTATTGGCAAAGAATGCTATTCTAATAGTAGAATTTGCCATACAAAGACGACAGGACGGTACTCCCATAGTGCAGGCTGCCTTTGATGCGGCAAAGGTGAGGCTAAGACCTATCTTAATGACTTCCCTGGCATTCATCATTGGATTGCTACCGCTAGTATTCGCAAGCGGAATTGGTGCTGCAGGAAACAGGTCGATTGGAACAGGAGCCGTAGGAGGTTTATTGGTTGGTACAGTCCTGGGAGTTTTCATTATTCCCATACTGTTCATCTTTTTCCAATGGTTACAGGAAAAAGTTAGTTCCAAACCTGCTGTTATTGAGCAAAACAACAAGAATTTAGAATAGTTTAAAATGAAAAAATTGAAGATATATAAGTTTTTCCTGGCGCCGGTAATTCTGCTATCACTACAGGGTTGTTTTGTCGCTAAAGATTATGAGCAACCGGATGTTGTAGAAGAAGAGCATTACCGTACAGATACTTTTCCGCAGGATTCGCTGAGTATGGCCAATGTTTCCTGGAGAGAAATATTTACAGATCCTTTGCTTACCGGTTATATTGAAGAAGGTTTAGAAAATAATATTGATATAAGAATAGCCGTACAGCAGATTATTGCTGCGGAAGCTTACCTGAAGCAGGGGAAACTCGGTTACTTTCCTACGCTTAATACTAATGCCCAAATCACGCATCAGGAGTTGTCTTCCAATAGCCAGTTTGGAAGCCTGTTTTCTTCCATAGATCAATATGAAATAAGCGGATCCCTCTCTTGGGAGGCCGATATTTGGGGAAAAATAAGGAGCACCAAAAGAGCTTTTCAGGCCAGATATCTACAGAGTAAAGCGGCACATCAGGCTGTAAAAACGCGCTTAATTGCTGATATTGCTTCTACATACTATCAATTACTTGCTTTAGATGAGCAAATACGTATTACAGAGCAGACTATCGAGAACCGCAGAACCAGCCTTGAAACTACAAGTGCCTTAAAAGAGGCAGGTAATGTCACCGAAGTTGGGGTGAAGCAAACAGAAGCTCAACTCTACACTGCAATGTCCATACTTGTCGACCTCAAAAAACAGGAGCGACTGTTGGAAAACTTTTTTGCGATATTACTTGGAGAAGCCCCAATGCAAATCGAAAGAACAGATCTTGCTGAACAGGAAATTACCACCGAACTTCATATAGGTGTTCCAATACAACTTTTAAGGAACCGCCCCGATGTTATTGCCGCAGAATACAACCTTATTAATGCCTTTGAAATGAGCAATGTGGCAAGGAGCGAATTTTACCCTTCGCTCACGTTAACAGCCTCTGGCGGATTCCAGAGCCTGGATATACAGGAGTTACTGGATCCTAATTCCCTGTTTGCGACAATCATTGGAGGCCTTGCACAGCCTATTTTTAATGGCAGGAGAATAAGAACCGCATACGAGGTTTCTTTGGCAGAACAGGAACAGGCCAGGTTAAATTTTCGACAATCTATTCTTACGGCCAGCCGGGAAGTGTCAGATGCTCTATACTCTTACGAGGCAGCCACAGAAAAAATTGATATTAAGCAGAAAGAATTCGACGCGTATGACACTGCAACAGAATATTCAGAAGAATTACTGAATAATGGCTTTGCCAACTATCTGGAAGTACTTACAGCCAGGGAGAACGCCCTGAATTCAAGATTAGATCTTATAAATGTCCGCTATAACCAACTGGAGGCGATGGTAAATTTATACCAGGCCCTTGGAGGAGGTTGGCAATAATTTAAGTTGTTGTTAGTTAGTTGTTAGAATGGAACAGCCCTGGTAGATAAATTTTATCGGGGCTGTTTTGTTTATCTGGTTCGTTAGAACCTGAAATTCTCCTTAATCTTTTGTACTTAAAGGAATTATATGAAGCAAAATTACACCTTTGATCTTATTAAATTTAACAATAAATTCCCACTGGCAAGTAGTATTGTGAAGCAGGTGGTGTTCTGGATAATTTCCTATAGCATGTTACTATATATCATCCACCTTGTAGCACTTTCTGTATTTAATGTTTTTGACAAGAACCTGAAAGTTAATTTTTGGCCGGTATCCTTATTTGTAATAATCGTGAGCCTTTTCCTTGGGATCGGCCTCGGATTGTTGGATGGGTTTTTAAAGAAAACTTTTTTTAAAAACCTGCCTCTCGGAGCTAATATACTAATAAGTAGTATTTCCTATTTCCTGGTGCTCATGGTGATTATCAGCATTAGCCGAATTATTATCTTTGGCATTTCAGACGATTTTATTCTTTACAATAGTGATATTGACTTTATGCTTGAAGAAAACTGGAACTATTTTAACTCTATTCTCATGGTTTACACCTTCTTTATGTCCCTGGTAATAAGCTTTGTAAATCAAATGAATAAAAAATTTGGTCCCGGGATGCTGTTGCCGTTTCTTTTCGGAAGATTTAGATATCCCAGGGAAGAAGAACGTATTTTTATGTTCCTGGACCTTACTTCTTCTACAGAATTTGCCGAAAAGCTGGGCCATATAAGGTATAGCGAACTTATCCAGGCTAGTTTCCTGGATATTAACAAGAAAGTTAAAGAATTTAATGCTGAAATTTACCAGTACGTTGGTGATGAAGTGGTGATAAGCTGGCCGGTGCAGGGTTTTAAAAAAGCCGCCTGCGTGGAATTCTTCTTTGCTGTTCAGGAGTTGCTTGTGGCGAGAAGCGAATTTTATAATGCTAAAATTGGTGTGGTTTCAAAGTTTAAAGCGGGACTCCATGTGGGCCTCGTTACTGCTGTGGAAGTTGGCGATATTAAAAGGGATATTGCCTATCATGGAGATACCCTTAATGTTGCTGCAAGAATAGAAGGCTTGTGCAATGAATATAAAGCGTCCATTCTTGCTTCAGGTTCAATAATAGAAAAAGGAAAGCTTCAGGGGATTTTCTCCACTACCTCTCTTGGATTTAAAATACTCCAGGGAAGAAAAAATCCAATTGAAATTTTCAGTATAACAAAATAAGAACAAATAGCTATGAAATTCTCTTATACCTCAAAACTGGCATTTTTAGCCCTTCTCCTTTTTTCTTTTTGCACCAAGGCCCAGCAAATAGAAACCCCAAAAGACAGTCTTCCCACCACCTGGGAACTACTAAAATATGATGGGGTAAGTGCGTTTGGTGGCTTAAAAACTACTTATACCCAGCCTCTTAAATGGCAAAAGGATGATTTTATTACCGCAGGGGCCATAGTGGCAGGAACAGCGGTCCTATATATTTTTGATGAAGAGACTACAGAATGGTTTAGAGGGCAAAAAGATGATATTCCCGGGATAGTTAGAGATTTTGGCTGGTACTATGGAAGTCCGCAGAACAACTATGCCATAAACGGTGCTGTTTATCTCTATGGATTGTTTACCAAAAATGAAAAGCTAAGGCGCACAGGGGTTTTAATGATTTCTGCAGCCTCTGCGGCAGGTTTGATTCAAACTATAAGTAAAACTGCCTTAGGAAGGGCCAGGCCGGGAGCAAATGAAGGTAAAGGCAGTTTTGAGCCTTTTAGCAAAGAAGGAACGTACCATTCTTTTCCTTCGGGACATACCATTTTATCGTTTACCACGGCTTATGCCCTTAGTAAACAGTTTGACAATATGTTTGCAAAAGCAGGAATATGGGGTGTTGGTCTAATTGCGCCGGTTTCCAGGTTGTGGTCTGGCGCGCACTGGTTTACTGATGTGGCGTTAAGCCTTGCTTTAAGTGTGGTGGTGGTGGATACCATAGATAATTACCTGAACAGCGACAGGAATTATAAAACCAAAGATCCAGATAAATTAAATATTAGCTGGGATTTTAAAGTAAGTCTGGGAAGAGTGGGCCTTGTTGGTAGTTTTTGATTCTCGCCCTACAAAAAGCCGAAAATTGCCATTTTTGAAGTGTCACCTTTCTCAGTTAAATTCTTCAGTACTTATTGAATATTAGAAGCTTATTTTTTCCAGTTTTGATAAGGATCTTTACATAATTGGGCGTTATAATATTTTTTATCGCCCGTAACTTCTTTGCCCAGCCACTTTGGCTTCTCAAACTCTTCTGTTTCTGAAGTTAATTCCACCTCGGCAACAATTAAATCTTTATTACTTCCGAAGAATTCATCAACTTCAAAAGTGTGGTGCCCCATTTTTATCAAATATCGTATTTTATCTATGACTCCGGGTTCACAAAGCTTCAGAAGCTCTTCGGCATCTTCAGTAGAAATTTCTTTTTCCCACTCAAATCTACTTAGGCCGCTTTCAGAAGATCTTCCTTTAACAGTAATAAAAGCTTTCGCTCCCTTTGTTCTTACTCTAACAGCACGATCTGGATGAGAATTTAAATAACCCTGTTTTATTTTCAATTCTTCCTCTGCTTCATACTTAAAATCGTCTGAAGTCACTAAAAACTTACGTTCAATTTCCATTATTCACTATATTTTTCAGCATTTGCGAGCTCTGCGATCTCGTTAGATTCTATTCTTGTTTGATGATGCCCGTCATTAGCAACAAAAATCATTGCTGCAGCAATCTCTTGCGGAGTTATCGATCTGTATTTCTTTAAAGCACCTATCATTAAGGGCTTAAAAAATGACAATGCATATTTGGCAATTTTCTCCCCTGTCCTCTTTTCATCGCGATCACCGGCAATTAAGGAAGGCCTGAAAATATAGGTTTTTTTAATGTCAAATTCAAGAACATCTTTTTCCATTTTACCCTTAACGCGGTTATAGAAAATTTTACTTTTAGCATCTGCTCCCATAGCCGAAACCACCAAATAGCAGGGGATGTTGTTTTTCTCACAAAGTTTTGCTGCAGTTACGGGAATTCCATGGTCTATTTTTTTATAGGTTTCATCATTTGGCGTTTTACTTTTTGTGGTTCCTATACAGCAATAAACCTCGTCTGCTTTAAATTTATCAGCATGTTCTTCCAAATGAAATAAATCAACTAAATGTTCTTCAATTTTGAAATGATCAAGATTGGCAGAGCTTCTGGAAAAAAGGATGATTTTGCCGTAGCGATCATCATCCAGCAACTTGCGGAGCAGAATACCGCCAGTAAGACCCGTTGCTCCTAAAATAATTGCAGTTTTCATATAGCCGAAAATAATAAGTGAGAAAAATTAATGCGCTCTACCAAATGTACGTAATGATTTGGATTTTTAGGATGTCGTTTTATTCATCTGAACTTTAAACTTACAGTGCTCCAGCTTAATGCTGAAAAAGACAATTATCGTCACTTCCACTGAAGGAACGCTGGTATATCTAAAGATTATATTTAAAAGCAATTTTCCGTTTAATCGTTTTATAAAGCTAAGGATCAATTTATTTCAGAAGCGAAAATGGTTAAATTTGCAAGGTGGACAAACCTATCCCTTTACGAAAGATCATTCATATAGATATGGATGCTTTTTATGCTTCCGTAGAACAACTGGATAATCCTGAGCTACGGGGAAAGCCTATTGCAGTTGGGGGAAGTTCAAAAAGAGGTGTAGTGGCTGCCGCAAGTTATGAAGCACGAAAATTTGGAGTAAGAAGTGCGATGAGCAGCGTTATGGCTATCAGGAACTGTCCTCATTTAATTTTTGTAAAAACACGTTTTGAACGCTACCGTGAAGTTTCCCGGCAGATAAGGGAAATATTTATGGAATATACAGACCTGGTGGAGCCATTATCCCTGGACGAAGCTTATCTTGATGTCACGGAAAATAAAAAAGGAAACCCCAGTGCCACCTTAGTTGCCAGGGAAATAAGGCAAAGAATTAAGGAGAAGACAGGATTAAATGCATCTGCGGGAATTTCTATTAATAAATTTATTGCCAAGATTGCCAGCGATTTTAATAAGCCCAACGGACAAAAAACGGTTAACCCTGAAGAGGTGGCAGATTTCCTGGAAAAGCTGGACATCAGGAAATTTCACGGTGTAGGCAAGGTAACCGCAGAAAAAATGTACCGCCTGGGAATTTTTACCGGAGCAGATTTGAAGTTAAAGTCGGCAGAATATCTCACTCAGAATTTCGGAAAGAGCGGTCTGCACTATTATAACGTAGTGCGCGGAATTCATCTAAGCGAGGTAAAGCCAAACCGAATAAGAAAATCTCTTGGAGCTGAACGTACGTTTAATGAAAATATTTCTTCAGAAATTTTTATGCTGGAACGACTGGAAAACATTGCTGAAGAAATAGAACGCCGACTGGAAAAAAGCAAAGTAGCCGGGAAAACTGTTACCTTAAAGATTAAATACAGCGACTTTACGTTACAAACACGGAGCAAAACCATCTCCTATTATATTTCCAGTAAAGAATTGATTCTCGAAATTGCAAAGGAGCTGTTGTATCAGGAAAAGATGAAAAATTCTGTGAGATTGCTGGGTATCTCCCTCTCCAATCTTAATACCGATAAGCCGGAAGAAAAAGAACAGAAAGAAGAAATAGAGGTGCAGCTGAAATTTGAGTTTTAAATTTATATTAGTAAAAGTTTTTAAAAGAAACATTTTATGAAACTTTGGTCTCTTATTGTTCTAATATTCTTGTTTTATTCCTGTAATAAAGATAGTGAGGAGCCTTACAAATTACCCGAAAATCCTGTTACGCTAATATCTTCAGACAGCATCAAAACCTGGAAAATAGCTGAACGCTATAATGGCAAAGTAAGAATGAATATGGGCCCTTGCTTTATGTCCTACCGCCAAACATTTCTTAGAGACAGTTCTTTTTATGATAATAATGAGAAAACAAAAGGTTGTGGTGAAACTTTAAAAGGAAAGTGGCATCTACATCACAACTCTAAAGGCGATCCTTATATAAAGTTAGTGAGCCCTCAAATTTCGCAATTATTAAACATTCCGGAAAATTATAAGTTCTTCAAGATATTGTACTTATCAAAAGACACTCTAAAATTAGCTTTTGAACATCAGCAATATGGCAATAAGAAAAGGATTATTACAGACCTTTTTGTACGTGAAGACCTCGATGTTGGCGACAGATATTATCATCATTAATTACCGATTAAAAGAACCTTTAATATTTCGCCTTTTGAAAAATAACCTCTGCGAATTTTGTCACCATTCCGCCAGAATAGTAAAAATAAAAGGCCACGAAGACAATAAGTTGAGTATCCGTGGCCTTTAAATATAGATTTATTTCTGCTATTCTATTTCCGAAACTCTTAGAGTGTTCACCATACCTTTATCTGCCATTGGCATTGCGGCAAGATTAACGGTAAAATCCCCCGGCTGCACAAAGCCGCCTTCTTTAGCAATAGAGTTGATATCATCTATGGTTTCATCTGTACTGACATATTTATCATAGTGAAAAGCTTTAACCCCCCAAAGCAGACTTAACTGAGCCAAAATTCTCATGTTAGGAGTAAAAACCAATATATGCGACTCCGGTCTCCATGCAGAAATCTGAAAAGCGGTATAGCCACTATTAGTTAATGTACAAATAGCTTTTGCTTTTATCTCATTGGCCATATGGGCCGCATGAAAGCATACTGCTTTTGTAATATATCGCTTGGTGCGTACGTGTGGTGGGTCATGAGGCACCTTAATAAGCGGTGAATTCTCCACACTCTCTAATATCTGACACATCTTTTCTATTACCTGCACCGGATATTGTCCTACAGACGTCTCTCCACTAAGCATCACGGCATCTGCACCATCCATAACAGAGTTTGCCACATCATTCACCTCTGCCCTTGTAGGCGTAAGGCTCGTAATCATGGTCTCCATCATTTGGGTTGCAATAATTACCGGGATACGTGCTTTTTTAGCAGTGAGAACAAGTTTCTTTTGGATAAGCGGTACTTCCTGGGCAGGAATTTCTACTCCAAGATCCCCACGGGCCACCATTAATCCGTCACAATACGCCACGATTTTTTCGATGTTCTGGACACCTTCAGGCTTTTCGATTTTAGCGATAATTGGAATTTTGTGTTTGCTATGCTTTTTGATCAATTCCTGCAATTCGATGAGATCTTCAGCATGGCGTACAAAGGAAAGTGCCATCCAGTCTACTTCCTGCTCGCAGGCGAATATGGCATCCTTTACGTCCTTTTCAGTCAAAGCAGGTAAAGAAATTTTTGTATTGGGAAGGTTTACTCCTTTTTTAGATTTTAAAGGACCTCCCTGTACTACCTTGGTTCTGACTTCGTCCTTTTTATTTGTACTAACGACTTCAAATATGAGCTTTCCGTCATCAAGAAGAATGCGTTCTCCGGGAGCTACATCCTGTGGGAACGTATCATAATTCATATATACCCGCTCTGCTGTTCCTTCGAATTTCTTTCCGGTAGCAAAGATAATTTCATCTCCCTTCTTAACCACAACTTCCTCCTTCATTACACCAACGCGCAATTTTGGCCCCTGCAGGTCACCCAGGATGGCAGCACTGAAATTGTGTTCTCTATTAAGGTCACGAATCATTTTGATACGTTCTTTAACCCCCTCATAATCTGCATGAGAAAAGTTAATCCTGAACACGTTAACTCCAGCCTGGAGCATATCGTATAAAACTTCTTTGGTACTTGTCGCCGGCCCTAGAGTGGCAACTATTTTAGTCTTTTTGTTTGTTGGCATTATTCAAAAATTAGATTTTCTTTCGATTTTAGGTTATCTGCATCTATGTTATATGCAGCAAGAACTTGCGGAATATTGTTTATAACATTCAGAAGTTTTTTATAAGTATTACTGGGTATTTCTTCTTGTATTTTCAAAAAAAAATCCACCTTTTTATACTCAGGTATAAGATGTACTACCAGAGGCCTCACTTCTTCTTCATAAAATAGTGACCCTGAGCTTAGTATTTTCCTGGCCTGACCTTTATATTTATTTGTGACCAGATTGTATACACAATGCGTTTTATGGTCTTTTGAAGTGAACAAAGCGTACATTGCCTGAACAGATTTATGGTTAAAGTCCACGTCCTGTCTAGCTCTTTTTAAATGTAGACTTAAATATTTATTTAGTAGGTAGGCCATCCTATATTGTTCTACAGGACAATAAATAGCTACTAACCTAAAGCTTTCTTCCTCTACCTCATCCAGCAACATCTTATGCGAATGCATATCAAATACTTTGGTTAAAGATAAAATAAGAATGACAAATTACGGGCTCCATAGATCAAAAATCCCGAACTTTTTACGAAAACGTTATAGTGGGCCCGCCTCAGTAAAAGTTGTTACATCTTATTTTGAAAGGCATAATAGGCTCGTTTTGAAGCTTTTTCTTCTGCTTTTTTCTTAGAAGTTGCTCTTGCCTTTGCCACTACCCTATCATTAATCCTGAGTTTTACTGCAAAATGTTTAAGCTCATCATTCCCTGTGTCCTCATAAACATCGTAATCAAATTCTTTTTTCTCCTTTTGGCACCACTCGATGAGCAAACTCTTATAACTGATTACCTTGCCTTCCAATTGTTCTATATCTACATAGGGCTCTATAACACGATCAAAAATAAACCTTCTGCAGTATTTGTAGCCACGATCCAGGTAAATTGCTCCAACAAGTGATTCGAATAAATTGCCATGAATATTCACACCAAATTGCTCTTTGGGAATATTCGTCTGAACATGAGAAATCAGATTAAGATCTTTGCCCAGTTCATTCAGGTGCTTACGACTTACCACTTTAGACCTCATTTTAGTAAGGTAGCCTTCATTGCCCCCAGGCACTGCCCTGAACAAATGCGAAGCAATAACGGCACTTAGCATGGCATCTCCCAGAAATTCCATCCTTTCATAATTAATCGCATTGCCATTCTCATCCCTTATATTAAGAGAACGGTGCGTAAAGGCTTTCTTGTAGTGGGAAATATTCTTAGGACGAAATCCGAGTATCCTGTGTATGGCATTAAAAAAATTCCCGCCCTTGGAAGAGCGGGAATTCAATATGTTCTGAATAACACTCATCGTGATTACTCAATAAGTTTTTTAAATAACACGCAGGCGTTATGCCCGCCAAAACCAAATGTATTGCTCATTACCACGTTTACCTCACGTTTCTGTGCCTCATTTAAGGTTAAATTTAATTCCGGATTAATTTTCTCGTCTGGATGCTCATGGTTAATTGTTGGAGGGACTATACCGTACTTCATCGAAAGAATAGCTGAAATAGCTTCTATCGCACCGGCAGCTCCAAGCAAATGTCCAGTCATAGATTTTGTGGAATTAATATTGATGTTTTTTGCATGATCTCCGAAGACTTTCACTATAGCCTTTAATTCTGCCACATCTCCAAGAGGAGTGGAAGTCCCGTGAGTATTTATTGCATCCACATCTTCAGGATTCATTCCTGCATTCCTTAAACAATTTTTCATAACCGCCACAACTCCGTCTCCTTCAGGGTGCGGTGCCGTCATGTGGTAAGCATCAGAAGACAATCCTCCGCCTAAAACTTCAGCATAGATTTTTGCTCCCCTTGCTTTGGCGTGCTCGTACTCCTCAAGAATAAGAGCGCCTCCACCTTCTCCAAGAACAAATCCGTCCCGGGTAGCATCAAAAGGTCTTGATGCTGTTTCAGGACTTTCATTTCTTGTAGAAAGAGCATGCATGGCATTAAAGCCACCCATACCAGCCTTTGTAACAGCTGCCTCTGATCCTCCTGTAACTATGACGTCGCTGTACCCTAACCTAATATTGTTAAGAGCATCTATCATAGCATTTGCAGAAGAGGCGCAGGCAGAAACTGTGGTATAATTTGCTCCCATAAATCCATGACGGATTGAAATATTACCCGGGGCAATATCTGCAATCATCTTAGGAATAAAAAAAGGATTAAACCTGGGGCTTCCATCACCTTCAGCAAAGTTTATGACCTCATCCTGAAAAGTTTCAAGTCCACCAATCCCAGCTCCCCAGATTACGCCTACGCGATACTTATCTACAACATTGAGATCCAAACCTGAATCTTCAATAGCTTCATCGGAAGCTACTATCGCATATTGTGCAAATCTGTCAAGCCTTCTTACTTCCTTACGATCAAAGAAATTTAAAGGATCGAAGTTTTTGAGTTCACAAGCGAATTTGGTCTTGAATTTTTCGGTATCGAAATAAGTGATAGGTGCACTACCGCTCTTCCCCTTCACCAATCCATCCCAATATTCTTCAATATTGTTACCAACGGGGGTTAGTGCTCCTAATCCCGTTACTACAACTCGCTTTAACTCCATATGGCTTTTTTGCTTTTACTTTTTAGCGTCTTCAATATAAGAAATTGCCTGACCAACAGTAGCAATGTTTTCTGCCTGGTCATCTGGAATCTGAATATCAAATTCTTTTTCAAATTCCATAATTAGCTCCACTGTATCCAATGAATCAGCGCCCAGGTCGTTGGTGAAGCTGGCTTCGTTTACAACTTCGTTCTCGTCAACACCTAACTTGTCCACGATTATCGCTTTTACTCTTGATGCAATGTCTGACATAATATTTTATTTTAATTTTGATTAGGTGGCAAAAATAAAAAACTTTATTTTAAAACCGATTTTTACTTTAAAAATGTGAATGTAATTTACACAAATTCACTGAAACCGGTTAATTTTACATCCTAATAAATGTTAACTTTCCTATTTTGAGGATCATGCGAGAAACAAAGCAGAAAAAAATAGTCGTCTTTGCCTCAGGCTCCGGCACGAATACCGAAAATATAATAAAATATTTTCAAAATTCACCAGAGTCTCGTGTGGTAGCAGTGTTCTCTAACCGCCGTTCTGCCGGTGTTTTAAAAAAAGCATACGATCTTAACGTAAAAGCCCTTCATTTTGACAGGGACTCCCTCTACCATTCAAATGAGCTTCTTTATGTCTTACAGGATATAGAGCCAGATCTTATTGTACTTGCAGGTTTCCTTTGGATCTTTCCCGAAAACATTCTCCAGCGATTTCCCGATAAAGTGGTAAACATTCATCCTGCACTTCTTCCAAAATATGGTGGAAAAGGTATGTATGGAGACAAAGTACATAAAGCAATTATTGAAAATAAAGAAAAAGAGAGCGGAATAACCATTCATTATGTTAATGAAAGATATGATGAAGGTGAAATTGTTTTTCAGAAAAAAATAATTATTGAAGAGCATGATACTCCCGAGAGTCTTGCTACTAAGATACACGATCTTGAATACGCACATTTTCCGAAAGTAATAGAGGAACTTCTACAAGAAAAAATTAGTGAGTAACCCCCAGGTTCATATTTACACCGATGGTGCCGCAAGAGGAAACCCAGGTCCCGGAGGATATGGAATTGTGATGGAATGGGTTGGAAAGCCCTACCGCAAAGAATTCTCACAAGGTTATAAACATACCACTAATAACCGTATGGAATTGATGGCAGTTATTAAAGCCCTGAAAAAATTAAAGAAGCCCGGAATTGAGGTTTTAATTTTTACTGACTCCAAATACGTTGTGGATTCCGTAGAAAAGAAGTGGGTGCTTGGATGGGAGAAAAAAAACTTCAAAGACAGAAAAAATTCTGATTTATGGATTGAATTTCTACAGGAATATCGCAAACAAAATGTAAGTTTTAAGTGGATTAAAGGCCACAACAACCATCCTCAAAATGAGCGCTGCGACACACTTGCTGTAGCCGCTTCAAAAGAAAAAAAGCTGCTCATTGATAAAGGTTTTGAGGAAATCTGAAGATAAAATTTCCCTAATCCCCCTTTTGGTTTATACCTTGAAAAACAAACTGTATATTTGCAGCTTATTTTAAACCTTGTTATGAGTAAACTTCTAATTGTGGGCACCGTTGCCTTTGATGCGATAGAAACACCCTTTGGTAAAACGGACAAGATTTTAGGCGGCGCCGCAACTTATATCGGTCTTTCTGCCTCACATTTTGATACTGAAAGCGCAATAGTTTCTATTATTGGGGACGATTTTCCCCAGGAATATCTTGACTTATTTAAAAAGAACAATATTAATATTGAGGGAATTGAAAAGGTAGAAGGTGGTAAAACCTTCTTCTGGAGTGGCCGTTATCACAACGATTTAAATTCACGCGACACCTTGGAAACCCAACTAAACGTACTTGCAGATTTCCAACCAATAGTTCCCGAGAATTATAAAGATGCTGAATTTGTAATGCTGGGCAACCTTCACCCGCTGGTACAGCTAAGTGTACTGGAACAGGTAAAGAATCCTAAGTTGGCAGTATTGGACACTATGAATTTCTGGATGGACAATGCCCTTGAAGATTTAAAGAAAGTAATTGCCAAAGTAGATGTAATCACCATTAATGATGAAGAAGCAAGGCAGCTTTCAGGAGAATACTCCCTTGTAAAAGCAGCCAGAAAGATAGCAGCAATGGGACCCGAATATGTGGTTATCAAGAAAGGTGAACATGGAGCACTTCTTTTCCACAAAGAAGAAATCTTTTTTGCACCCGCCTTGCCCCTGGAAGAAGTTTTTGATCCAACAGGAGCCGGAGACACTTTTGCCGGTGGCTTTATAGGTTACCTCGCCAAAACCAAAGACATTTCTTTTGAAAACATGAAAAACGCCATTATTTATGGTTCCAATCTTGCTTCTTTTTGCGTAGAAAAATTTGGAACTGAAAGGATGCAGGACTTAACTAAAGAAGAAGTTCATTCGCGGCTGGAAGAGTTCAGGAAACTTACCCAATTCAAAATCGAAGTAACATAATCTAACCGCCCTGTAATTTCAGGGCTTTTTTTGTGACAAAGTTGAAACCCAAACAGGTAAAAAAACTATGAGTGATGCCCTCAAACACGAATGTGGAATTGCACACATTCGACTTTTAAAACCACTGGAGTACTATAAAGAAAAGTACGGAAGTGCATTTTATGGAGTAAATAAAATGTACCTCATGATGGAAAAGCAGCATAACAGAGGCCAGGATGGCGCTGGTTTTGCAAGTATCAAATTAAATACCGCTCCGGGTGAAAGATATATAAGCAGGGTTAGATCCAACCAGGCACAACCAATACAGGACATCTTCGCCCAAATCAATGAGCGCATTAATGAGGAAATTAAAGCTAATCCTGAATATGCTGATGATGTAGCTCTGCAGAAGAAATTCATCCCGTACCTGGGAGAAGTATTTTTGGGCCACGTGCGTTATGGAACTTTCGGCAAGAATAATATCGAAAGCGTGCATCCCTTCCTAAGGCAAAACAACTGGATGCACAGGAATCTTATCGTCGCTGGAAATTTTAATATGACGAATGTCAACAAGCTTTTTAATAAACTTGTGGAACTTGGGCAGCATCCAAAAGAAAGGGCAGATACTGTTACGGTAATGGAAAAAATCGGGCACTTCCTGGATTCTGAAGTCAGGAAGCTCTACAAAAAACTTAAAAAGGAAGGATTTAACAAACAACAAGCCTCTCCCCATATTGCCGAGCAGCTCAATGTGGCGAAAATCCTTAGAAAATCCTCCAAAGACTGGGATGGCGGCTATGCTATGGCGGGACTTATGGGACATGGTGATTCTTTTGTTTTACGTGACCCCGCAGGAATTCGCCCTGCATACTACTATAAGGATGATGAAGTTGTGGTTGTAGCTTCAGAAAGGCCAGTAATCCAAACTGTTTTTAATGTGAAGTTTGAAGATGTGCAGGAACTTGCTCCAGGACATGCTATAATCACCAAAAAGAACGGGAAAGTTTCCATAGACCAAATTATTAAACCTCTGGAGCGAAAAGCCTGCTCTTTTGAACGGATTTATTTTTCCCGCGGAAGTGATGCTGAAATTTATAAAGAGCGGAAAAAGCTTGGGCAATTGCTGATGCCTGAAGTATTAAAATCCATCGATCATGATACTATAAATACTGTTTTTTCCTTTATTCCCAACACTGCCGAAACTTCTTTTTATGGTATGGTTGAAGCCGCACAGGACGAACTGAATAAGCAAAAGAACGATGCTATTCTTGCTGAAAAAGAAACACTCACCGATGCACGCCTGCAGCAAATTCTTTCTCACCGTCTAAGAACCGAGAAAATTGCCATTAAGGATGTAAAGCTTAGAACTTTTATTACTGAAGACAGCAGCCGGGATGATCTTGTCGCACACGTGTATGATGTGACATACGGTGTGGTAAGGCCGCAGGATAATCTTGTTATTATAGATGACAGTATTGTACGTGGCACTACCCTGAAGAAAAGTATCATTAAAATGATGGATCGGTTAAACCCTAAACAGATAGTGATAGTATCTTCTGCTCCTCAAATACGCTATCCGGACTGTTATGGAATAGATATGGCCAGACTCGAAGACTTGGTAGCTTTTAGAGCTGCGCTGGAGTTACATAAGGAAAATAACAGTTACCAGATAATCCAGGATGTATACAATAAATGCAAAGACCAGGTAGACATGGAAGATTCTGAAGTGCAGAATTTTGTCAAGGAAGTTTACGATCCGTTCACAAACGAACAAATATCAGATAAAATTTCGGAGCTAATTAGTGAACCTACCGTAAAGGCTAAAGTGAAAGTTATTTATCAAACGGTAGATAACCTTCATCTTGCCTGTCCCAAGAACCTCGGAGACTGGTATTTTACAGGAGATTATCCCACGCCGGGAGGTAACCGTGTAGTGAACCGCGCTTTTATTAATTTTTACGAAGGCACAAAAGACCGTGCATACTAGATTACACTTCAACTAATATCCATGCAGTTGATCTATTTTAATTGGTGAGTCGGTTTTACTTACATACTTTAGACTTGCCATAACATAAGTAGGTTAAGTTCATGGCAGATTTGGGGCAAAAAAAGGTGGATGTAAATCCGCCTTTTTTTATTTTCTTCCGTTTCAGACACAACGTATTTATCATCAGTAATTTGCATTTTACATGCTTAAATTCTTACAAAAACTGAACTGTCTTTACCTTTTAACAAATATCCGGGCGTTTGATCTAAAAAGTGATAGTCGCACCTTCTTTCTTATTATATTCGGTATACCATAGCATAAGTAGGTTAAGTTCATGGTAGATTTGGGGCAAAAAAAGGTGGATGTAAATCCGCCTTTTTTTATTTTCTTCCGTTTCATACACAACGTATTTAATATCAGCAACTTACATTTTAAGGTTTATATTTCTTACAAGAACTAAACTGTCTTTACCTTTTAACAAATATCCGGGCGTTTGATCTAAAAAGTGACAGTCGCACATTGTTTCTTACTATATTCGGTATACCATAGCATAAGTAGGTTAAGTTCATGGTAGATTTGGGGCAAGAAAAGGCGGATCTAAAAAATCCGCCTTTTCTTATTTTTATACACCAGGTCGCAAGCTAAAGTTCTGATCCTTTTCCTGCACTACAGGTCGATAATTGGCGTTTTACGTGGGCAGCTTTTGTTCAAGTGGAAAGTCTCTGGTTCCAAATCAGGAAAATTTTTAACCCTGCTTCTTTTGTCGTTTTCAACAATCGAAAAAATCTTTCAGGAGAAGAAAGAGCTTTAGTGTAACCCCTACAATTCAGATTTTATAACCCAAACATTTAAAAATAATTGACTGTAGATCAATAATTGCCAATTTTAGAGCTTCTTCTCTTTTCTGAATAAGAACCAATTACTTCTAATAAAGATTTTATAAATAAACATCCAACAAAAAAAGGTTGCCTTTTTCAAGACAACCTTTTTGATATTCTTAAAGAAATAATTTCTATTTCTCTTTTGCATAGCGACTTGCTACCTCTTTCCAGTCGATAACGTTAAAGAAAGCATCGATATATGCTGGACGCTGATTTTGATAATTCAGGTAGTACGCATGTTCCCAAACATCAAGACCTAAAATTGGAGTTCCACCACAGCCTATTTCCGGCATAAGTGGATTGTCCTGATTTGCAGTTGAGCAAATTTCAACTTTTCCACCTTCCTGAACACATAACCAAGCCCATCCAGAACCAAATTGTCCTGCTGCCGCTTTAGAAAATTCTTCTTTAAAAGCCTCAAAAGATCCAAAAGCATTGTCTATTGCTTTAGATAATTCACCTTCTGGTTTTCCGCCACCATCCGGTGACATAATTTCCCAGAATAAGTTGTGGTTGTAATATCCACCACCATTATTTCTAACAGCTTTATTAGACTTGTCCAGGTTCTTAAGTATATTTTCAATGGTCTTACCTTCAAGGTCAGTACCTTCAATAGCATTATTTAATTTTGTTGTATACCCTGCATGGTGCTTATCATGATGAATTTCCATGGTTTTAGCATCAATATGAGGCTCTAGTGCATCAAATGCATAATTTAATTTTGGTAACTCAAATGCCATAATATTTATTTTTAATGATTATTATTTTTACTCACTCAAAGTTAGCTATTAAGCGCTATAAAAGAAATATTTAAGTGTTATAAAATCCTTAAATAGCGCGGCTTTTCCGCAATGTCTTTTATATTATTAAGCAAAGTACGACCTTAGAAGCTTGTAGTAACTATTCAAATTTTTAAAAAAATTGACAAACTCTTTCACGATCTACAATGCGTCGGCAGGTTCAGGAAAAACCTTTACGCTTGTAAAAGAATATCTTCTTCTGCTTTTCAATTCAAAACGAAAGGAAGAATATCAAAACATCCTTGCGATCACTTTTACAAACAAGGCCGTAGACGAAATGAAGAGCAGGATTGCGGATAGTCTGCACGCTTTTTCTTCGGAAGAAATTCCGGCGAAATCCAGAGGACTTTTTGAAGTCATTTCTAAAGAAACCGGCCTAAATCAGGTCGAGATAAAAGATAAATCTGCAAAAATCCTGAAGAGTGTTATCCATAATTACGCTGCTTTTGAGGTTTCTACCATAGATGGTTTTACCCATCGTGTACTGCGCACATTTGCAAAAGACCTGGGACTGCCGATTAATTTTGAAGTGGAAATGGCGCAGGAAGAAATCCTGATGGAAGCCGTGGAAAGCGTGATTAGCAAAGCAGGTACAGATCCAAAACTGACAAAAATCCTCGTTGACTTTACACTGAATAAAGCAGATGATGACAAAAGCTGGGATATTGCCGGCGATCTTTTTGAAATTTCTAAACTGCTTATCAACGAAAATAACCAGAAACCCCTGGAACTTCTTCGGAATAAAACACTGGAAGATTTTGAAAAATTTGCCGCTAAACTTAAATCTGAAATAAAACAAGCAAAGCAGGAAAATGAAAAGTTCGCAGCAGCTTTTTTCGATCTCCTGAAGCAAAACGGACTGGAAGACTCAGATTTTAGTGGAAAATACGTGCCGGGTTATTTCAATAAAATATTAAACGGAAAGATTATTTCGAGTTTTGAAACTGGCTGGATGCAGAAATTGCAAAGTGATCCGCTCTATAAAAAAACTTTTAAAGACGCCTCCAAAAAGGCTATTATCGATAATATTCAGCCGCAGGTGGTCGATCTTTTTACTGCTACAAAAGACAATTATTTTAAAATAGAATTCCTTGAAGCAGTAAATAAAAGAACGGTTCAGCTTTCGTTGCTCAATGCGATAAACCAGGAAATACAGGCGATAAAGAAAGACCGCAATCTTGTTTTAATTTCAGAATTTAATCCGCAAATAAGTGCGCAGGTTAAGGATCAGCCTGCTCCTTTTATCTATGAGCGGCTGGGCGAGCGCTACAACAACTATTTTATAGATGAATTTCAGGATACTTCCCAAATGCAATGGGAAAATTTGATTCCACTAATGGATGCCAGCCTTTCGGGAATGGGTGGAGAAGATGTCCCGGCAAACCTTATGCTCGTAGGAGATGCCAAACAGTCTATTTACCGCTGGCGTGGCGGGAAGGCAGAGCAGTTTATCGATTTAAGCAACACCAAAACAAGGCCATTTTCGATACCGCAGAACGTGATTAACCTGCCGGCAAATTACAGAAGCGGAGAAGAAATTGTACAATTTAACAATGATTTTTTTGGATTTGCAGCAGATTACCTGAGCCATCCAGATTATAAAGATTTGTTTCAAAAAAGCAATCAGCAGCCTATCCGGAAAAATTGCGGCTATGTGAACATAAGTTTTCTGGAAGCAGAAAACAGGGAAGAAGAATTTGAAATTTATCCGGAAAAAATTCTCGAAATCATCCGGGATTTGGAGTCTAAAAACTTCAGGAAAGGAGATATTTGCATCCTTACCAGGAGAAAATCTGAAGGGATTGCCATCGCCAATCACCTGAGCGAACATGATGTTTCTGTAGTATCTTCAGAAACTTTACTCATCTCTAATTCTCCTGAAGTTAATTTTATTGCAGATCTTCTCGCCTTCTCCATCAATCCCGAAGATGACATGCTGAAAATGGCAATTTTCGACTATCTGCAAAAAATGCTGCAACTGGAAAATCCGCACAAAGTTATAAGTGCAAACCTTCCTTTCAACGGAAATGAATTCTTCAGCTGGTTGAAGGATTTTAATCTGAATTTCGATCTTGAAAACCTTACCAGGCTTTCCCTGTATGAAGCTGCAGAGTACGTGATTCAGACTTTTGATCTCGTAAAATCCTCTGATGCCTACGTGCAATTCTTTCTCGACTTTGTTTTTGAAAATACCCAAAAATCGTCGTTAGGAATTTCAGAATTTATGGATCTATGGGAAAGGGAGAAGTCACGTTTAAGCATTTTAGTGCCAAATGATGACGATGCAGTAGAGATTATGACCATTCATAAAGCAAAAGGCCTGGAATTCCCAATTGTGATTTATCCATTTGCCAATGCAGATTTTAGCGACACAAAAAGAGACGATCTCTGGCTGGAAATGGAGGAACCTATGAATGAGATTCCGGTAAGCTACCTTAGTGCCTCCAAAAAAATGCTGAACTGGCACCCGGCTTCGGGTGAAGTTTACCAGGAGTTGCTTCATCAAAAACAACTGGATACTTTAAATGTACTTTATGTTGCCTGCACGCGCGCTTCAGATCAACTCTATATTTTGACAAATTTCGACCTGGATAAAAAAGGAATTTCAAAAACTAATAAGACTTCAGGCTTACTTATCGAATTCCTTAGAAGCAAAGGCTTGTGGAATGAAGAAAAAACCTATGAATTCGGAAAAACTTCAGAAATAGCTAAAGAAAATAAAAGTAGCACCGAGACCATTTCTCCTGAACATTTTTATTCTTCAGCTACACAAAACCAGGCGGTAAATATTGTGACCCGCTCCGGCTCACTTTGGGATACCAAACAAAAAGGCGCAATAGAAAAAGGTGAAATTGCCCACGAGATTTTAGCTCACATAAATTCCTTAGAAGATATTGATGTTGCTGTAGAAAACGCTGTTATAGATGGAATGATTACAGAAAACGCTGCGACAGAAATCAAAAACCTGGTAAACAAAACCTGCAATCATCAACAGCTAAAGCAATATTTTGCGCCTGGAATTGAGAGCTTTAATGAAAGAACAATTATTACCGCAGAAGGAAAAATACGTCCCGACAGGCTGGTAATTTCCGGTAACAAATGCACCGTGATAGATTATAAAACCGGAAATGCGGCAGATTCACATAAGAAGCAGATTAACAAATATGCTGAAGTTCTTAGCGGCATGGGCTATGAAATTGAAGAAAAAATCCTGGTTTATGTTAACGAGGAGGTTTCCCCAATGTTTGTATAAAAGAAATGTAATTTTGTAAAAAAGAAGATTATGTACGGAAAAATAAAAGACTATTTAGAAAAGGAAATTGAAGACATTAAAGAGGCGGGACTTTATAAAAAAGAACGAATAATTACCACTCCGCAGGACGCCGTGATAAAAATTTCCACCGGCCAGGAAGTGATTAATTTTTGCGCCAACAACTATCTTGGTTTATCCTCTCACCCAGAAGTGATACAGGCTGCCAAAGACACTATGGACACGCATGGCTTTGGAATGTCCAGTGTGCGTTTTATTTGCGGAACCCAGGATATCCATAAAGAACTTGAGCAGAAGATTGCCGACTTCTACGGTACTGAAGATACGATCTTATATGCCGCAGCCTTTGATGCCAACGGCGGAATTTTTGAACCGCTGCTTACCAAAGAGGATGCGATAATTTCAGATTCCCTTAATCACGCTTCTATTATTGACGGCGTACGTCTATGCAAAGCAGCCAGGTATCGCTACCAGAACAGTGACATGGCAGATCTCGAGAAGCAATTAAAAGCAGCTAATGAAAACGGAGCGCGATTTAAAATTATAGTGACCGATGGTGTTTTCTCTATGGATGGTCTTGTAGCTCCGCTTGATAAGATTTGTGATTTAGCTGATAAATATGATGCGCTGGTAATGATAGACGATTGTCATGCTACCGGGTTTATTGGAGATATGGGAATTGGAACCCTGGAAGAAAAAAAGGTGCTTAACAGGGTGGACATCATCACCGGAACCCTTGGGAAAGCTCTTGGAGGCGCTATGGGTGGATATACTACTGCCAAAAAAGAAATCGTAGAACTATTAAGGCAACGCTCAAGGCCTTACTTATTTTCTAATTCACTTGCCCCGGCTATTGTAGGAGCTTCTATTAAAGTCTTTGAAATGCTGGAAAGGGACGATTCCCTCCGCAGTAAACTAAAAGAAAACACCGCATATTTTAAGAAAGGAATAAAAGATGCCGGATTTGATATTATAGATGGCGAGGCAGCAATCGTTCCGGTAATGCTTTATGATGCCAAGCTATCTCAGAAAATGGCAGACAAACTTCTGGAAAAAGGCATCTATGTAATTGGCTTCTTTTATCCTGTGGTCCCTAAAGAACAGGCCAGAATAAGGGTTCAGCTCTCTGCAGCTCATACAGAAGAACATATTGATAAAGCCGTAAAAGCTTTTATTGAAGTTGGTAAAGAACTGGAGATTATTTAAGAGAGTCTTTATAGAGGGAAATGTAAAAATTGGCTCTTTTTTGGGAAGAAGACCTCACGAAACCGCCATTGTTCAAGGGCTTATTAAGAAAACTTTATTATTTCTTTCTTTGTTAATGTTCATTAAGCGTATACTTTTGTTTTCAATAACATGTAAAACTAAACAATTGAATATGAAACATTTTAGCAAATTCCTATTGGCTTCTATGTTGGTTCTTGGACTTACTTCGGTAAACGCTCAGGATGCCAACAATCCCTGGTCTATAGGTATTCAAACAAACGCTGTGGATTTTTATCCAACAGGCCAGGATGCTCCCCAGGGTGAGTGGTTTAACCACTACTTTGAAACAGATAACTGGAACATTTTACCTTCTGTATCAAGAATTACAGTAGGACGTTATATTGGTGCTGGATTTGTAGCCGAGTTTGGCGGGTCTATAAACCAAATTGACCAATTTGGAGAACGATCTGTTGGCGATCTTTCTTATTATTCAGCAGATTTAATGGCTAATTACAGTCTTAGAGCCCTTCTTAATGACGGCTGGTTCGATCCTGTAGTTGGTGTTGGTGGTAGTTACAACTGGATTGGTGATACCGACAATGATCTGCAAGGCTTTGATGGTGCAACTTTAAATGGTAAACTTGGATTTAACTTCTGGTTTTCAGACAATGTTGCTTTAACGGTTGAATCTAATTACAAGCACTCCTTCGAAACTGAAACTGCATCACATTTCCAACATGCTGCCGGTATTAAATTTATCTTTGGTGGTACTGATTCTGATGGTGATGGTATATACGATAAAGATGACGAATGTCCTGAAACTCCTGGATTACCAGAATTTAATGGTTGTCCAGATTCAGACGGTGATGGTATAGAAGACCGTATGGACGAATGTCCAAATGAAGCTGGCTTAGCTCAGTTTAATGGATGTCCTGATACTGACGGTGACGGCGTTCCCGATCCACAGGACGAATGTCCAAACGAAGCCGGTACTGCTGAAATGAACGGATGTCCT
This sequence comes from Autumnicola lenta, assembly GCF_031846515.1. NCBI lineage: Bacteria > Pseudomonadati > Bacteroidota > Flavobacteriia > Flavobacteriales > Flavobacteriaceae > Autumnicola > Autumnicola lenta. Next base: position 671 of record NZ_JAVRHO010000016.1, on the reverse strand, counting down.
GATTCTGATGGTGACGGAGTTGCCGATAATGAAGATGACTGTCCTAACGAAGCCGGTCCTGCCGATAATAATGGTTGTCCTTACGAAGATAGAGATGGTGACGGTGTAATCGATGATGAAGATGACTGTCCAGATGTTGCAGGTACAATGGCAAATAATGGATGTCCAGAGCCGAGTGCTGAAGTTGTTTCTGAATTAAATGAGTATTCAAATACTGTATTGTTTGATCTTAACAAAGCAACAATCCGTTCAGAATCTGAAGATGCATTAGATCAAATTGCTGAAATTATGGAAGAATATTCTAACACTGTATTCCACATTGGAGGTCATACAGATAGTACAGGAGCTGATGATTACAACTTGCAACTTTCCAGAGAAAGAGCTGAATCTGTAAGAGAAGCACTTGTAGAAAGAGGAATCTCATCTTCCAGATTAACTTCTGAAGGTTATGGGGAAACTCAACCGATTGCTACTAACAACACTTCTGCAGGAAGACAGGAAAACAGAAGAGTTGAAATTTCTCTTGATGAAGAAAAAGAAATGAGAGAATAAGAAGTAGTTATGTAGTTATATAGAATTAAATTTCTTTACTAAAAACGTCCCGATTAGTCGGGGCGTTTTTTATTTTTGGTAGCATGAGATCATTTATAAACCGCGTGCTTCAACGCCTT
>NZ_JAVRHO010000015.1:0-97980 GCF_031846515.1 Autumnicola lenta | reverse complement strand
TTAGGATTATTATTTTTAGGCGAATATCCCGCAGTCAACACGATTATTGGAGGCGTACTTATTATTTTCGCGGTTTTCGCCGAAATTGCACGAAGTATGAAAAGAGAAAGTTAATCTGTACAGACGTCCCATATTGCGTCTGAAGGTGGCGGCGCGATTACGTGTATCTCTTCCTTTTTTACCGGATGAGTAAATTTTAATTCCCGGGCGTGAAGATGGATACTTGCATCTTTATTACTACGGTCAAAACCATACTTAAGATCTCCTTTTACCGGACAGCCAATGGAAGATAACTGACTTCTAATCTGGTGATGTCGCCCTGTGTGTAAGTCGATTTCCAGCAGGTAATAATTGTCCAGTTCTTTTATATTTCTGTAATCCAGAATAGCCTTTTTACTGTCCGGAACTTCTTTTATGTGAGCGTAAGATTTATTTTGTTTCGGATTCCGCTTCATGAAATGAACCAGTGTATCCTCCTTTTTTGGCGGCGGATTTTTTACCACTGCCCAATAGGTTTTTCTGGCGTCCTTTTGCTGAAAAAGTTTGTTTAACCTTGGTAATGCTTTTGAAGTTTTTGAAAAAAGAACAATTCCGCTGGTAGGACGATCCAGGCGGTGAACCACGCCCAGGTAAACATTTCCCGGTTTGTTATACTTTTCCTTCAAATAAGATTTTACAACTTCACTAAGCGGTTTGTCACCGGTTTTATCGCCCTGCACAATATCTCCCGGCCGCTTATTAACCACAATAATATGATTGTCTTCAAATAAAACCTGAAGATTATCTTTTGTAGAGATTACTTTATCTGAATTCAATACTGGATAAATTTCTTAAAAATAATACGGGTGCTTTAACTTCGAGCTCCAAACTCCGAACTCCAAACTCCAAACTCCGAACTCCAAACTTTAAAACTAATACTGCTCCTCATCTGAAGGAAAACTCTTATTTTTCACATCTTTTGTATAATTTTCAAAAGCACTCGTCATTTCAGAGTGAAGGTCTGCGTAGCGCCTTAAAAAACGCGGATTAAATTCGTGAGTCATCCCAAGCATATCGTGAACCACCAAAACCTGTCCGTCAACACCATTTCCCGCACCAATCCCTATCACGGGAATGGTAAGGCTTTCTGCAACTTCTTTGGCTAACTTCGCCGGTACTTTCTCTAAAACAACAGCAAAACACCCTATTCTTTCAAGTAACAGCGCGTCAGCTTTCAGTTTTTCGGCCTCCTGTTCTTCTTTAGCCCTTACGGTATAAGTTCCGAATTTATAAATGGACTGCGGAGTAAGTCCCAGATGTCCCATCACAGGAATTCCGGCATGAAGAATTCGTTTAATAGAATCTTTAACTTCCTTGCCACCTTCAAGCTTTACAGCATGTGCACCGCTTTCTTTCATTATGCGAATTGCAGAACGCAACGCTTCTTTAGGGTCACTTTGATAACTTCCGAAAGGTAAATCAACGACTACTAAAGACCTGCTGATCGCTCTCACCACGCCAGAAGCATGATAAATCATTTGATCCAGTGTAATTGGTAAAGTAGTTTCATGACCAGCCATAACATTACTGGCAGAGTCACCCACAAGGATTACATCCACACCTGCACCGTCTACAATCTTGGCCATACTGTAATCGTAAGCGGTTAACATAGCTATCTTTTCACCGTTAGATTTCATGTCTACCAAAGACTTCACCGTAATCCTCTTATACTCCTTTTTTGCAACTGACATCGATCTGATTTTTAGTTCGAGTAAAAGTAGTAAATTAGTTTACCACCTTCCAAGACCAAAGCTTCAAAATGTCAATTATCGAACCTGTTGATGCCTGAGTTTCTTTTTTACGTTCAGCATCAGTCCTCACAGGTTTTCAAAACCTGTGAGGACTCTCTGCCTGTAAAAAAGGGTGCCTCCAAAATGGCAATTTTCCCTTTGTAGTAATAAACAGGAGGGGCAGGTTTTCTGCGAGGTTTTAGAAAGTTCGTAGGTTTGTTTAATTTCAGATTATTTATGAAAGGTATCAGGAGAAATTATACAAGGTTAAAAAAAGACCTTGCAGGATAGCAAATGCATTCTTATCTCGCTACATAGTACGAAAAAGAGACATCTCCAAAATGACAATTTTCGGCCTTTAGTAAAAAGAAAGGCTGTGCAAAAAATTCGCACAGCCTGTTTCAATTTTAAAGATGAAGTATTACTCTTCTTCTGAATTTTCTTCAGCTTAAGGTTTTAAAACCACTCTAAAGCGGGCTTTATTATTGATCATTTTGTCGTAAGCCTCTTTTACATCGTCCAGTGCATATTCTTCAATCATTGGAGTGGTGCCGGTCAATGCGCTGAAATTCAAAGTGTCTTCAGAATCCATGGCCGTACCACTTGCCCAACCAGCCGCAGATTTTCTTCCCATAAGCAATTGCATAGGGGAGACTTCCACGGGTTCTCCCGTTGCGGCTACCATCAGGATTTTTCCGTTTTTAGCTAATCCGTCAATTACGGAACTTATTGCTTTACTGTTAGGTGCCGTTGCCAGAATTAAATCGGCGCCGCCAAGCTTTTGGAGTTCTTTTGCAGCATCTGTATTGCCGGTATTGATAAAATGATGAGCTCCTAATTGCTTTGCAAGATCTTTTTTATCGTCACTCGTAGAAATTGCCACGGTTCGCATTCCCATTTTTGCGGCGTACTGAACGGCTAAATGACCAAGACCGCCAATTCCCTGTACCGCAACGGTGTCACCAGCTCTTATTCCGGAGTTTCTCAAGGCATTAAAAACGGTAATTCCTGCACATAAAAGAGGCGCTGCATCGGCTGAAGACAACTCTTCAGGAATAGCGGCAACAGCCTCATGAGGGGCAGTCATATATTCAGCATAACCGCCATCATAAGAGATTCCGCTGATTTTTGCATTTTCGCAGTTAATAAAATCACCTTCCCGGCAGGGTTGGCAATCAAAGCAATGTCCGCCATGCCAGCCAACCCCAACCCGTTGCCCTTTTTTCCATTTATTGACTCTGTTGCCAACTTCTTCAATGACACCTACAACTTCATGCCCGGGCACTCGCGGATATTCGATAGGAAAAATACCTTCTTTTACGATAGCGTCGCTATGGCAAATTCCACAGGCTTCTATTTTTATAAGAACTTCATTTTCTTTGGGAGAAGGTTTGTCAATATCTACTACGACAAAATCGCCTCCTTTTTCTTGTACTTGTACAGCTTTCATAACTAAATTTTTTGGTGAACTTATCAGGTTTCTATTTACATAATCATCTGTAAATCAGCTGAAAAATGATAAGTGTAAAAAGATTTTTTCAGCAGTCCAGAAGTTACAAAAAAACTGATGCTTACACTTTAAGCGTTTGTTAAATAGTTAAAACATCTTCGGAATAAAAAAGAAAAGGATGATGCTGTTGTTCATGGTGTGCATGAGGATTGGCCATAAAAGTCCGTTGTTTTCAATCTTTACTTTTCCGAAGAAGAAACCCGCGATAATCCGGGGGAAAATAAGAAGAAACAGCGGCAGGTTCAGTTCAAAAGCGGGGACATAATTGTAGATGTGGACGAGTCCAAAAACGAAAGCACTTAGATACCAAAAAAAGAGATAATAAGAATTAAGCATCTTTTGAACTTTGAACAAAAGCTTTTCCGGGATTGCTGCCTGTAGAAACAGAAAGGATAATGCGGCTGCGAATAATAATAAAAAGAAGCTGGTAAGCCAGTGAACATTAGCCGGAATAAGAAAAATGCCAATAACAACAAGACATGTGGTTATAAAAAGGAGGATGTCGTTTTTAGAAGGTTTTACCAAACTTCTAAAAATACCCTCTTCTAAAACCGGTGCTACAATTAAAGCCATGATGGCAAATCTCATCGGACTTTCATCCAGCATTTGAAAAAGTGCTGCCTGTTCATATTGATCCAGATCTATCCACGGAAATGAAGACGTCAAAATGCCCAATATCGCAAAGAAGGCAAAGTAGCAGCCAATCATGAATCCGTAATTACGAATTAGATTCTTGATCTTTTCAGAAATGCTGTTGAGCTGGAGCAATTTTTAAGGCTTAAATGTAGTTCTGACCGCGAAGTTAGTCTTTTGTTGATTCTCAAATTACGCTAAGCAGTTTTCTTACTGTCAGAATTAGTTAAATGCAGCGGAAACCAAAACTTTCTCGCGGAAGTGCAGAAGGTTTAACAATCGCTCATATTTACTTTTACTGCCAGTCCTCCTTCTGAAGTTTCTTTGTACTTGGAATTCATGTCTTTTGCGGTTTCCCACATCGTTTCTATGACCTTGTCTAAGGGTACTTTTGCCTTGCTGGCATCACTTTCCAAAGCCATTTCGGCAGCGTTAATAGCTTTTATGGCACCCATGGCGTTCCTCTCAATGCACGGAACCTGTACAAGGCCACCAATTGGATCACAGGTGAGGCCGAGATGATGTTCCATGGCAATTTCGCTGGCCATAAGAACCTGCTCGGGACTGCCACCGAGCAACTCGGTTAAGCCTCCGGCTGCCATGGCTGAAGAAACGCCAATTTCGGCCTGGCAACCACCCATTGCTGCAGAAATTGTTGCACCTTTTTTAAATAAGCTACCAATTTCGCCGGCTACGAGCATAAAACGATTTAAATCCTCAAAAGTAGCTTGGTGATTTTCGATGACTATATAATACATCATTACAGCAGGCACCGTACCGGCACTACCGTTGGTTGGTGCGGTCACTACCCGTCCCAGGGATGCGTTGACTTCATTTACGCTCAGCGCAAAGCAGCTCACCCATTTTAAAATTTCGCGGAATTTTACTTCGTTGTTTCGAATGACGGAGATCCATTCTTCGGGAGAATGGTAATCTCCTTCGCGAATAAGGCGCTGGTGCATTTCGAAGGCACGGCGCTTTACATTGAGTCCGCCAGGAAGTGTGCCTTCGGTATGGCAGCCAATGTACATGGATTCCAGCATGACGTCCCAGATTTTTCGCAAGCCGGAATCGATCTCTTCTTCAGAACGAAGGGATTTTTCATTTTCCAGGACGATTTCCGAGATTTTTTTGTTTTCCGCTTTGCAGTATTCCAGGAGTTCGGTGGCTTTTTCTATGGGAAAAGGAAAGCTTTTGAAATTCTGCATTTGCTTTTTAGCATTCTTCCGTTCCTTTTTCACTACAAATCCGCCGCCGATAGAGTAGAAGGAGGAGGCTGTTTTTTTGCCATTATCAAGCTGTGCACGAAAAGTCATTCCGTTAGGATGGAACTCAAGGAATTTACGGTTAAATTTCACATCGGTTTCCCAGCTGAAATTAATTTCCTTTTCTCCATTTAACCAAAGACGTTGCTGTTCCTTTATTTTTTCAATTTCAGTATTTATGATACTAATGTCCATAGTTACAGGATCGTGACCAGACAATCCCAGAATGGTCGCAATATCTGTTGCGTGTCCTTTTCCGGTGAGGGATAGTGAGCCGTACAGGTCGATGTGGATGGTTTCTACATTGTCGAAAACTCCTTGCTGTTTAAGTTCAGAAATCCATCTCTGCGCAGCCCGCCATGGCCCTAATGTATGGGAACTGGAAGGACCAACGCCAACCTTTAGCATATCAAAAACACTAACAATTTCTCTTTCGCGCATTCTAACAGAATATTTTTGCAAAAATATGAATTTGGAGTGGTAAATTTGAATGTGTTGTGAAAATATTGCAACAAAAAGTGGCTATAACAGAGAATATTGAATAACGCAATCTCGTATTGGTTGCTAGATGCTATAATAACGATAATATGGAATATCGGTTAACACTAAGCAGAGAAGTTCAACACAGCTTTGAACCTTCACTATTTAACTTTTTAACCTTTAACTTAAAATTACATCCACGCCTTTTCAGAAGTTTCAATTCGGAATAAGCTGTAGTTCATATAAGTAAGGATTTCCTCATCTACAGCTCTAAAGCTAATGTCACCACCTGCAGTATGCAAACTGACATTTACCAGGCCCCTCCTTTTATACCAAAAAGGTCTTTTAATGCTAACGGACTGTAACTTATAAATTTCAGTGGTTTGCTCTACTAAACTCCAAACTCCATAGGATTTCACCAGAAAATCTTCAGAAAAGGTCAATTTCATGGATTTAAACATTCTGAAGTTGTAAAAAAGCATAGAAATTGTGTAAAAAACAGCGAAAATAAGCCATTCCGATACATTCACCTCTTCAATAGTTATAGGAATTATATAGCTGATTATTAACGGAATAAGACCAAAATTAACCCTCCTTAAAAAATCGACAATATTGGGTTTAAATACTCCTTTTTCCTCTTCCGTATGCTTGCCGTATAAGAAAGATTTTATTCTTCGGGTAGCTCCCTTCTCAAGCCCGGGAATGCTTATTTTGCTCTTGGCACTTTTCTCCCTACTGCCGGCCAGGGTAATTTTTACCTCGTAAATATTCAGCCATTTTTGAAGCGGATTAGTAATAATACTTACAATCTGAACCCGCCTTGGCTGTAAAGAAACTTTGGTATTTGTTCTAAGGCCCATTTCCAGGTGCAGACGTTCTGAAGTCTGTACCAGCTTTAAATTGTAATATTTGACAAGTACTTCGGCTACCGTTATAAATACACTCAGCAGGAGCAAAATTACAGCAAGGATTGCAAAGATAAAGAACGATTCTAATGGCAGCGGAATATTACCTGCTTCTTTCAGAAGCAACTCTTCATCTTCAAAAAAGAGCCTGCTGAATTCATTATATAGCGTGCTTAAAAAGGCAATTATCAACCCGAAACCACGCAGAAAATTTGAACTGATTCCAATTTTCAGCAGCCTTCCTATTTCTAATTTATGTGTCCATTGGGTTTCTTCATCTTCCTTAGGTTCTTCGGCGTAAGCAACATCCAAATTCTCGTGCTGTTCCTTCTTTTTTGACAACAGAATAGCCGAAAGTTCTTCAGCCTTCTCCCTTTCGATAGCATGTATTTTAATTTCCTTTTGATCACTTCCTGCCGTATCTATCACGAGGCTGTAAATTCCGATAACCCTTTCCAGAATACCTCTTTCAAAATTTACCTGCTGAATCTTATCAAATGGAATTGCAATAAAATCTGTAGAAAATACACCTTTGGTAAGTACGAACTCCTCCTTTTCCCAGTTTATATGAAATTTAAAATTTCTGTAACTGAAGTAGCTGTGAACAACAGCAAGAATCACAACTATCAGAGGAATCAAGACATAAATAAAAGAGAATGCGTTAGATTGCTGAATAATAAAATAAATCAAAACGGCCCAGAAAATCCGGAAAATCTTGTACAAAGATGCCGCAAAAATGACTAAAATTCCGGTCACTGACTGGCGCTGCGGACTAGTGAATGCTTTTGAATCCATCTTCTGAAATCTTTATTACCAAAGCTTCCTTTAGGTTTTGTGCCAATTGTGGTTCCAAACCGGGTATGCTAATATCGCTCCCGCTTCCCCCTGCCGTAAAGATGTTAAGGGTGGCTATCCCTAACAGTTTGTCCAGAACGCCTCTTGAGATGGAAACATGCTGAATCCGGTTAAAGGAAATTACGGTAGTGTCCGTAATAAGAAACCCTTTCCTGTAAATTATATCCCTTTCTCTGAGTGCATAGCCATAAATCTTCTGCATCTTCCAGGAATTAAAGAAAAAGAAGCAGAAGAGTAAGAAAGCAGCAACGGCAACAATGCTGATTATAAAGTTTTCTGCAGTATAAAAATAAATATAACCACAAAAGAGCATGATCGCCACAAACAATACGCTAATGTGAATTAAGTTTTTGAAGAGAAGATTCCTGGAAATTCCGTTTAGATCTACCTCCTGATAGCGAGGTAGCGTATCTATGGCTATACGCTGGTTCTGAAAGGAATTTTTCGGCTCTACGGAAGCCATTTTTTCTCAAAATTTGGTTTGCGTTTTTCCAGAAAGGCATTTCTTCCTTCTTTGGCTTCCTCTGTCATATAAGCCAAGCGTGTAGCTTCTCCGGCAAAAACCTGTTGACCCACCATTCCGTCGTCGGTAAGGTTCATTGCAAATTTCAGCATTTTTATAGAAGTTGGTGATTTGGCAAGGATTTCCTGAGCCCATTCATACGCTGTATCTTCCAGTTCGTCATGCGGAATTACAGCATTGACCATTCCCATTTCAAAAGCTTCCTGTGCAGAATAATTTCTTCCGAGGAAAAAGATCTCACGGGCCTTCTTTTGCCCGACCATTTTCGCCAGATATGCAGAACCATAACCTCCGTCAAAACTTGTGACGTCCGCATCGGTTTGTTTAAAAATCGCATGTTCCTTGCTGGCAAGCGTAAGGTCGCAAACCACGTGCAGACTGTGACCTCCACCCACAGCCCAACCGGGAACCACAGCAATTACAGCTTTTGGCATAAAACGAATAAGGCGCTGCACTTCAAGAATGTTTAGCCTGTGCATGCCGTCTTCACCCACGTAACCCTGATGACCACGGGCTTTTTGATCGCCACCACTACAAAATGAATAAACGCCATCTTTAGTTGAAGGTCCTTCAGCAGAAAGCAACACTACTCCAATAGAAGTATCTTCCTGTGCATCATAAAAAGCATTATAAAGTTCGCTGGTTGTCTTTGGGCGGAAAGCGTTGCGCACATCTGGGCGGTTAAAAGCAATCCGTGCCACGCCATTGCTCTTTTTATAAGTGATATCTTCATATTCTTTAGCTGTTTTCCATTCAATTTTTGCCATAGTTGTCTATTTTCGAGTAAAAATAAAGTTTTAAACCCACATCAGAAAGAAGAAACCGGGAAGAGCTTAAGCTTTGTGTTCTAAACTGCAAGAATACAGCAACTAAAGATCGATAATTGGCATTCTTGAGGTATGGTGTTTCTCCTGATTCTTTACTCCTTTATAGGTCAGGCACTAATTCGCGAATAGTTAAAACCACTCCTGTCTATGGTCGATAACTGGTATTTTCAGGTATTGGCTTAGAAACCCAGGATTTTTATAATGCTTAAACTCATTCTATTTAGCATTCTTGGATTCGTGGCTGTCGGCATTAAAATAAGTTGACCGTTTTACAGAGTTTTAAACAACTCAGTATTATGGCAAAAATAGAAGATTTTTCCAAAGAAGAGCACCAGTGAATAAACCGTTATTTTAGTGAGAGCTTCAAACGTAAAAAGGGAGGGGAGGCTATTCAAGAATCCTGCAATTGAGTGAGGAGGGTAATAACTATCTTGCACAAAAGGTCACAGGAGAAAAAGTGAGAATTACAGTTAAAAGTCAGTTCAATAAAAAAGTGCCATATCGGCGCTAAAGAAATAATAGTGACCCTACTCAGAATTATTTCACGCTTCAACAGCACTTTTGTTCCCCAAACACTTTAGCTTTCGCTATAATGATATTGTAAAAGTACCGTGGCTTCATCTTCTCTACAAGGGGAAAAACACCCTTTTCTATAAAGATCTATTTTAATGTTTTCATGACGCATCAATAGTATGAAATACACCATGCGGAAAAATTTTTAGGGCGGTAATTGGCATTTTTAGCATCTTAGTTTCTATCAAACAATAAACCCTACACAAAACTGACAACGGAGAATTAAGGAAAATCTTGGTAAAAAGAATATTTCTCCTACATTTACATTAACAAAAAATTAATAATTAAGAATTTTCGTATTTCAGGTAATTACGGAAGTTACATTTTCAGGAATCTATGGAAAGACCAAAAAAATGTATTAGCGTTGACGAAGCGCGCAAAGAACAGGACGAATGGGTGCGTACCCGTGGAAAAGATATAAGGGAATGTGAAGGTTATGAAGATACCCGCGAGTTCTGGTACAGCCTGGATGAATTACAGGAGTATCTGGATTATGTTAGGGAGAAATCTAAGGAGCAGGGCGTGGAGAAACCGGGAATCAGGTTTTATTTAGGCGCGTATCCAACCACTAAAGAGGAAAAAGGATATTCTACCATTTTTCTTTCACCTACCAAAGAAGCCCAGGGAGAAACCGAAGGTGCCAATGAAGACTCGGATTCTAATAACTATGACATTGAGCCTTACAATACGATTGGAACAGGCTGGCCTCCAATGGAATATTAAATGCAAGAGCTTAGATTTCTCGTAATTTTGCTGGAAGGTGTCGCTGCAATCTCCGGCTTATACTATTACCAGAAAAACCCAGTTGATAAAGCGGTTGGGTTTTTTTCGTATTTTTTGTTGCTTACATTTTTTGTTGAAACCATAGGGTCAATTCCGTCGATAATTTATTATAACGAACCATTACATTTTCTTAAAAACACCTTTTGGTACAGAAACTATTGGCTTTTTAATCCTTACCTAATTATTAGCTTTGCGGCTTATATCATGTATTTTAAATGGAACATTTCCAATATAAAAATAAGAAAACTTATTAAGTGGGGGTTAATTATTTATGTGATAATATGTATTGTAAATTTATTATTTTCAGATGTATTTCTGAAAAGCAATTCAACTGTCACTTATGTCTTGGGAGCTTTATTCCTGCTGGGGGTAATTTTCTATTATTACTTCGAAATTCTGCTGAGTGATAAAATCTTAAGCATAAAAAGGGAGATCAGTTTTTATATCTCTTTTCCAGCAATTTTATTTTTTTTAACCACCACTCCTATTTTTATCTATTTCACGTATTTTACAATGAAAAGCCCTGAATTCGTGGAATTAAGCACTTTAATTTTAGTTGTTATGAATATTTTTATGTACAGTTCTTATAGTCTCGCCTTTTTATTCCTGGCCAACAAGAAGAACTCCGTAAGAACTTAAAGAAATGCTTTCTAAAGAAGAAATCTTACTCATCATCTATTTTGTGGTAGTGATCTTGCTGCTAACGGCTTTTGTGATCATCTTTTTTATCACCTACCAAAGACGGAAAAACAAACTTCTGGAAGAAAAGTATGAAGCAGAAAAGCGTTATGAGCAGGAAATTGTACAGTCCAGGATAGAAATCCAAGAGCAAACCCTTAAAAATATTAGCTGGGAGTTGCACGATAATATAGGTCAGCTACTTTCTGTTGCTAATCTTCAATTAAATATTCTTTCCAAGACCTTACCTGAAAAAGAAGAGGTTCTGGAGATAAAGGAAGTGGTGGCTGCTTCTCTACAGGAAGTCCGCTCGCTGTCAAAATCCCTGAACAATGAAGTTGTGGAATATGCCGGGCTTACGGCTTCTGTAGAAAATGAGCTGAAGAGGTTTCAGCGGCTTAATATCCTTCAGGTGGAATTCAAAATAGAAGGTGAAAAATTCGAGATTGATAAAAAAGACGAAATAATCCTTTTTCGTATTCTTCAGGAATTTTTCTCAAATGTTATTAAGCATGCAAAAGCTTCAAAGTTAATTGTAAACTTCTCTTATCTTTCGGATAAACTGAAAATTGAAGTTCAGGATGATGGCATTGGTTTTAATCCTGGAGAGGTTAACAAAAGTTCAGGAGTACTAAATATGAAGAGCAGGGCGGCACTTATTAAAACAGACTTCCGTCTAAATTCTTCAGAAAACAAAGGAACTTTTCTATCTTTATCCTATCCTTCTAACCCTACCAAAAATGAAGAAAACGATAATCATCGTTGACGATCACATTCTCTTTGCAAAATCCCTCCACGGACTTTTAAAAACATACGAAGATTTTGAGGTTGTGGAGATTTTTAAAAACGGACAGGAAGTGGTTGACTATTTTAATTTCGGCCATACGCAACCAGATCTTGTTTTGCTGGATATTAAAATGCCGGTCAAAGACGGTCTTGAAACAATGATGTGGCTTAAAGAAAACTATCCTGAACAAAAAGCTCTTGCTTTAACCATGGAGCATGATGAGAATTATATCATCAAAATGATTAGAAATGGCTGCAGGGGATATTTGCTGAAAGATATTGAGCCAGATGAGTTTCTTTATGCGCTACAATCGGTTCTAAACAGCGGGTATTACTACAGCGATGAAGTTTCAGAAGCAATGATAAAGGGTGGCCCCGGGAAGAAATTCAGGAACCTTACACCCCGTGAACTGGAATTCTTAAGCCATGCCTGTTCTGAAATGACCTATAAAGAAGTAGCGGGAGAAATGAATCTTAGTCCCAAAACCATCGACGGTTACAGGGAAAGCCTTTTCGAAAAACTAGAAGTAAAGAGCAGGATTGGTCTGGTGCTTTTTGCTATTAAAAATGATCTTTACCAGGTGTAAGACTTCAGAAATTTTCTGTTCACCTTCTTTTATTTCAGAATCACTTATTTAGGCAGTATCTTTGCAGCCAAATATTAAAAAATAAGAGTGATCGATTCAGCAAAAATAGAGTTAAGGAATTTACGGGTTAAGGATTATGAAGAGTTGAAGGTTTCCATGATAAAAAGTTATCATGCGATGCCCGATGAATATTGGACGAAAGGCGAAATTAAGACGCTTGTCAATAAATTTCCTGAAGGCCAGTTGTGTATTATTATAGATAATAGAATTGCCGGCTGTGCACTTTCCATTATTGTAGACTATGATAATTTTGACGATAATCATAACTATTTGGATATTCTTGGCGGTGAAAATTTTTCTACACATACCAAAAACGGAAATGTTCTCTACGGAATAGATGTTTTTATCCATCCGGAATTCCGGGGCATGAGACTGGGAAGAAGACTTTACGAAGCAAGAAAAGAACTTTGTGAGCACCTCAATCTAAAATCGATAATTTTTGGAGGGCGCATACCAAATTATTCAAAATATGCAGATGAGTTAACGCCTAAAAAATATATTGATAAAGTCAAACTTCAGGAAATTCATGATCCTGTGTTGTCTTTCCAGTTGTCCAACGATTTTCACGTTAAAAAGGTGATAAAAGGATATCTTACGGGAGACCACGAAAGTAAAGAATTTGCCACTTTAATGGAGTGGAATAATATCTATTACACCAAACCTCAAAAGCTTGTAAATACTACAAAAACAGTTGTAAGGTTGGGTCTCGTACAATGGCAAATGAGGTTGTTTAAAGATTATGAAGCGTTGGTGTCCCAGATAGAATTTTTTGTGGATGCGGTAAGTAATTACCAGAGCGACTTTATCCTTTTTCCTGAATTGTTTAATGCTCCTTTAATGGCGCAGTTCAATCATCTTTCTGAACCTGAAGCAATTCGCGGACTTTCGGGGTATACAGATCGTCTTCTGGAAACTTTTAGTGAGTTTGCAATCAACTATAACATCAATATTATTACCGGAAGCATGCCGCAGGCTATTGGTGAGCACATGTATAATGTTGGTTACCTGTGCCGAAGAGATGGAAGTTATGAACGTTATGAAAAACTCCATATTACTCCGGCAGAAGAATCTGCCTGGGGAATGAAGGGCGGTAATAAACTCGAAACTTTTGATACAGATTGTGGTAAGATTGGAGTCTTAATTTGTTACGACGTGGAATTTCCTGAAGTTTCCAGGATTTTGGCAGAAGAGGGGATGAATATTCTTTTTGTTCCTTTCATGACAGATACTCAAAACGGCTATTCCCGTGTAAAAATCTGTGCACAGGCCAGGGCGGTGGAGAATGAATGTTATGTCGCTATCGCCGGTTCTGTAGGGAATTTGCCGAAAGTCAACAATATGGATATTCAGTATGCACAAAGCGCTGTTTTAACTCCGTCTGACTTTGCTTTTCCGGTAAACGGAATTAAAGCTGAAGCTACGCCGAATACAGAAAGTACACTGCTGGTAGATGTAGATCTGGATTTGCTGAAAGAGCTGCACAATTTCGGAAGTGTAAGAAATATGAAAGATAGAAGGAAAGATTTATATTCTCTGAAAAAGAAGCGATAGGATAGTGGATAGTGGAAAGTGAAAAGTGAAAAAGTGGAAAGTGAAAAAGTGGAAAGTGGAAAGTGGAAAGTGAAAAGTGAAGAGTGAAAAATTCAAATTCTGGAGAATAAATTATGCACAGATCTGCGTTTTCTGCGGGAAAAAATAGTCGTGTATTTGTGGTTGTTTTTTTAAAGTTTAAGAAGAAAAGAGCAATTCAAAATTCATCATTCAAAATCAGTTTTCAGGTCGATAATTGCCATTTTGGAGGCATGACTTTTTTCAGAAGAAAAAGAGAGAAATAAAGTATGAAGTTTAAAAAAATAGTATGTGTAGATCATACCAAGATTCAGGATTGGGCTTTGGAGGAACTACAGCAATTTAGTGAAGAGAAAATTGATGTATATAAAGACGAACCAGCTTCTGAAGCTGAGATTTTAGAGCGGATAGGCGATGCAGAAGTGATTTTTGTGTCCTGGAGGACCCCAATTGACGAAAAAATCATTGAGAAGTGCCCAAACCTGAAATATATCGGCATGTGCTGCAGTTTGTATGATGATGCTTCTGCCAACGTGGCCGTGAATTTCGCCCGGGACAGGGGAATTGGGGTTACAGGCATCAGAGATTACGGAGATCCCGGTGTCATTGAGTTTATAGTTTCAGGATTGGTGAGATTGCTGCACGGTTTTGGTGAAAATCAGTGGCGGGAAATGCCAATGGAGCTTACCGGGAGAAAATTGGGCATTATCGGCCTTGGCACTACCGGACAGTTACTTGCAAAATACCTGCTGCCTTTTGGAATGGACCTCTACTACTTCAGCAGGACCAGGAAAAAAGACTGGGAAGATAAAGGTTTAAAGTTCCTGGAGTTGAAGGAATTGCTGAAAACTTCAGAAATGATAAGTATTCATCTGCCAAAAAATATTCAAATTCTGAAGAAAAAGGAGTTTGAACAATTAGGTTCGGGAAAAATTTTGATTAATACTTCATTGGGACTGCCTTTAGACGAAGAGGCTTTTCAGAAATGGATAAGTGAACCTTCAAATTTTGCCATTTTCGACGGAGATGCAAAAAGTAAGCTCGATGGCCGAATCCTTAAGAATAAAAACCTGATTACAGTGGATAAAAGTGCCGGATGGTCCACCAAAACCGAAGAACGCCTGTCTCAAAAAGTATTGAATAATTTCAAAGAATTTGTCAAAGACTAATTACACCTGGCCACTGATTCATATTGTTATTTACTTTTCTATATGCCGATAAATGACTTTTTTTAAGTAGCTCTGTAGATAAAGTGGTAAGTAATTAAGAACTTCTTTTTAAATAATTTCATGCAAAATGATCTCCTAAGGTGGAAATTTTCTAATTATTCTGAAGCAGATGGTAAGATGGTAATGAGATTTTGTATTTCACCACCAGCAGGCGAATAATAATTACGGTGAGTGAGGTGACAATGTAGATAATATCAGTATTTACGCCAATCCGGTGCAGAATTACAAAGGCCAGACCTCCCACAATGCATGCTGTGGCGTAAATTTCCCTCCGGAAGATCACCGGAATTTCGTTGCAGAGAATATCCCTTACCACCCCTCCAAAAGTACCTGTCATTGCCCCTATGGCAATGGAAATTATAGGATCGAGATTGTTGGCAACACCGGTTTCTACTCCGGTGATGGTAAAAACACCAAGTCCGATAGTATCAAACAGGAAAAGTGAAGTTTTAAGGTAATTTATTTTATTCCGGAAGATAATTGCGAAAATAGTTACCGCTCCAATGAGGTAAACGTAGGTTGCGTTTTCCATCCAGGCAACCGGAGTATTCCCCATAAGCGCATCCCGAATGGTGCCGCCACCAATAGCGGTTACAAATGCTATAATAAAAATTCCGAAGAGATCCAGCTTCCGGTCCATTGCTGCAAGTGCCCCGGAAATGGCAAAAGCCATGGTTCCCAGGATGTCCAGAATATTGAATAGACTCAGTTCCATAACGGGCAAAGGTAATTTTTAACTTCGAATCCTGAGGAGGACAAATAAGTTTTTTCTGAAGCTTCTGAAAAGATCAGGAATTTGCTGAAGCTATCTGCCAATAACAAATCTTCATCGTAATAGGCTCGGGAATTTACTTTAAAGTTAGTATTTTTGTATTTCAAATTATATTCCTATGAGCGATAAAGTTGAAAGAATAAAGTGTCTTATTATAGGCTCCGGGCCGGCAGGGTATACTGCAGCAATTTATGCATCCCGTGCCGATCTTAAGCCGGTAATGTACACCGGAATGGAACCGGGCGGGCAGTTAACCACTACTACTGAGGTAGATAACTTTCCAGGATATGCAGACGGGATAGATGGGCCGCAAATGATGATGGATCTTCAAAAACAGGCAGAACGTTTTGGGACTGAAGTGAGAATAGGAATGGTAACTGAAGTAGAATTCAGCAAAGAAATTGGCGGAATTCACCGTGCGCGTGTAGATAATGCTACCTGGGTAGAGGCAGAAACTGTGATTATTTCTACAGGAGCTACTGCAAAATATCTTGGATTGCCAAGTGAGCAGAAATTAAGAGGAGGCGGAGTTTCAGCATGTGCGGTTTGTGACGGTTTCTTTTATAAGAATCAGGATGTCGCGATTGTTGGTGGTGGTGATACCGCTGCAGAAGAGGCTACTTATCTTTCCAATATTTGTAAAAAAGTGACCATGTTGGTTAGGAAAGATGAGATGAAAGCATCTAAAGCAATGCAGCACAGGGTGACCAGTACAAAAAACATTGACCTGAGATATAATACTGAGGTTGATGAAATTCTTGGTGACCAGGTAGTTGAAGGTTTGCGAATGGTGAATAACCAAACAGGAGAGAAGGAAGAAATAAAAATTACCGGGTTTTTTGTAGCTATTGGACACAAACCAAATACTGAAGTCTTTAAAGGTCAGCTGGACATGGATGATACCGGCTATTTAATCACGAAAGGTAAATCTACAAAAACGAATCTTCCGGGAGTTTTCGCTTCAGGAGATGTACAGGATAAAGAATATCGCCAGGCTGTAACTGCAGCCGGAACGGGTTGTATGGCAGCTCTTGATGCAGAGCGATATTTGGCGGAAGTGGAGAGTAGGGAAGAAGAGGAAGTCACTGCCTGAAAATGGCAATTTTCGAATAATAAAGAAATCCCGTCAATTCAGTTTGACGGGATTTCTTTTTTGGAATGAAGTACAATTACTATACGTTACATTCGTCCCACGTTTTTTGCTGAAGCTGAATTTTACAGTTCTCTTCAGCAATTATTTGCTGTGTATCCTCTTGAGGATTTTCCATCATAAACGACATTGCCAAACTGATCAATAAAGAAATTAATGTGCTCATGACTGGCTGGTTGTATCGGTTTCTACTGTAGGTGTTTCAGAATCTTCAATATTCTCTGGTTCTTCAGTAGAACCACGATTAGTCCTTCCGGAGTTATAATCGCTTTCCTCGTCCCATTGGTCTTCGCTCTCCCATTCTTCATCTGTATAAGTATCGCCTGCATTTTCATCTTCCATTTCCATCTCCACCGGGCAGTCGTTGCAAATAGTTCCATTCTCAGTTACTTCCAGGTAACGTTCCTGGTCGCCATGCCTGTAAATGTTTTCACTGTTATATCTTCGGCTAATAAAAGCACCTACATTGTCTTCCACATAAAGCGTGGTGCCCTGCGGGAGAAACAAAGTGATCCTCACTTCCTGATCCCTATACTTGTATTTTAAATCTGAAGTGAGGTGACTGTCGAGTTGTAATTCATTGTCTAAAAGGTTGACATCATACTGAATATTGCGTGCTCTTTCGTTGGCATCTTCAAAATCACTTCCTTCTGCAGCTTTAACAATTTCCAAGCTCGCAAGGGAATCCCTTGTAGATTTTATTGTAATCCAAACCTGGTCTGAAAACAACATTTTGTTATTGCTTTCATCATGTCTTATTTTAAAAGCATCACCACGATAAAAGCTGGAGGAAAAGCTATTCTGATTTTGCATTTTCAGAAATAAAGTATCCTGGGCAGAGATGTTCAGCGGCTTTGTAATCACCGTTTCTCCATCAAAAGCTGTATTCGTAGCCTGTTGAATTCCGATAATAATTAATCCGATTAAGGAGAGAATCCATACTCCTAGTAATACCAGTTTGGCAGTTGTTCCAATCGATTTTAGGTTGTTCACCAGAATTTTTAATCCTAAAACGAAAAGGAAGAAAAACGGAATTCCCACCAGGAAAAAGGATAGCAATGACATTAACCATAGCGGCCCGCCACTTACCGCCATTTCTATATAATCTGTCCACGGCGTTTCAATAATCCCGAAGACACCTACGGTAAACAAGGCTATAAAAAGTCCTATTAAAATTGATCCTGATAGTAATAGAAGTAAGATTCCGATAAATTTCACGAAGATGGTAAGTACCATTAAAATGGCATTTCCTAAAGCTGATCCTGCAGAACTTGCTCCCGATCTTGCCCTCTTTCCGTATTTTTCATAATCTACATCTTTCACCTTTCCGGCTACATTATCAAAACCCTCACGAATTTTTTTTTCGATGTTGCTGATGGTCACTTCTTCACCTTTCATGGCAAGCCTGTCTGCTGTAGTCTTCGCTTCGGGCACAAAAATCCAGAATGCGATATAAATCAGGATAAAAGCACCGCTGGTAAGCAACGTGAGCAGCACCCATAACAACCGTACCCAAACTGCATCAATTTCCATATAATGTCCCAGGCCGGAAGAAACGCCACCCAGATAGCTGTTTAAAGGATCCCGGAATAGTTTTCTTCCGGTAGTTTTTCCCGTAGTTTCATAAACGGGTTCATCTTCAAAGATTTCTTCGTCTACCATGTAATCTTCAGGCTGACCCATGATTGCAATCACTTCTTCCACTTCTTTAATGCTGATTACCTGTCTCTTATCTTTAATCTTTTCATTGAATAATTCAGCAATACGGGCTTCAATGTCTGCTATTATTTCCTCGCTTCCCTGCGTGCGGGAAAACGAACGTTTAATGGCATCCAGATAGTGCTGTAATTTAGCATAAGCATCTTCATCTATGTGGAAGAAAATGCCGGCGAGATTTATATTGACTGTTTTATTCATGATCTTTATTTTTTTGAGTGGTTACAATAGTCACAGCAGTTTGCAGGTCGTCCCAGGTGGTGGTGAGTTCCTTAAGGAACAATTTTCCTGTGTCTGTTAATCCGTAATATTTACGCGGTGGTCCGCTGCTGGATTCTTCCCAGCGGTAGGATAGGAGTCCGGCGTTTTTTAGCCTGGTAAGTAAAGGGTAAATAGTGCCTTCCACTACCAGCAATTTTGCGTCTTTAAGTGTTTCCAGAATTTCTGCCACATATGCATCTTCATCCTTTAGGACAGAGAGAATGCAGTACTCCAGCACACCTTTTCGCATTTGTGCCTTGGTATTTTCAATCTTCATAATGTCTGATTTTCTTTGTTGTTGTTAAACTGTCCATTTTTTAATTGATGATTAGTTTATTGATACTGATAAAGTTGATGCATAACGGATAATTATATAATTCTCCCTGATTTGCTTTAAGGCTGGCACTTATCACTGTAAAGATCTCCAGGATAAAAAGTGCAAGAAGAAGCGTTGCAAATATTGCCAAGAGAATAATAACAGATATAGCCTCTTGAAGATCACTTATAGCGAATTCATGAAAGTGCTGAATGTTAATATAGCTTTCCAAATAGAGTATAGTAAATACAATTCCCGCAAGCCCGAGTAATCCCAGTAAAATGCTATACAGGAAAATACTTATCTGGAAGTTAAGTGCATTTTTCCCGTGGTGATCTACAAATTCATCATCTTTTCTAAAGATCCAGAGGATGAGTGGAAAAAGAAAATTGCCCAGTGGAAAAATAAATTTCGTAAAGGTTGACAGATGGATAAGTGTTGCCAGGTTTTTATCTCGATTGATGATTGATGAGTTCATTGCCTATTAATTTCTTATACAAATATATGTACAAAGGATGGTAATTTGCAAAGCATAGTACCTAAATTTAACTTTTATTTAAGGTTTCATGTTCGCACCTGAACCATTTATTTTAGATACTTTTAAGTACAATTTTGAACTTTTCAAGAATGACACCTGTAAAACTTAATTCTTTTTTAATGCTGAAATTACCCAGTGCATGGCTATGTGGTGTGCGGGTAAAACAGATTAATAGCAGGAGCTGTCAAGTAAAGGTTAAGCACAGATGGATAAATCAGAATCCGTTTAAATCGATGTATTTTGCGGTACAGGCGATGGCTGCCGAGTTAAGTACGGGGGCATTAGTAATGTCAAAAATTCAGCAGGAAAACAAGAAGATTTCGATGTTAGTTGCCCAAAATAAATCTAATTTTTCGAAAAAAGCTACAGGAAAAATCACCTTTACCAGCGAGGATGGTGAAAAAATTGCTGAAGCGATAAAAAAGACTTTGGCTACCGGAGAAGGAGAGACGTGCTGGATGAAAAGCGTGGGAAGAAATGAAGAAGGGATTGAAGTATCCGAATTTCATTTTGAATGGACGGTGAGAGTGAAAAAGTAATTTGAGAATTTGAAAATGTGCCGATTTGAAGATGAAAAGAGTGAAAGAGTAAAGCAGTGAAGGAGTGACAAGTTTTAAGCGAAAAGCTGCTGAAAATTTGAAGACTTAAAGGTGTGTTAGTTCGCCAATAGTAAAATAAGAACTACAAAAAGAGTGAACCCGTGAAATTTTGAAATCAGGATTTAAGGAGTTATTCTGCGAAAAGGAACAGACAACAGACAACGCGAATTTTTTTCAACTTTAAACATTGAACCTTAAACATTTAACCAATGAACGCACATGAAATAGATTACCAGATTTTTGGAGAGGAAATGCAGTACGTAGAGCTGGAGCTGGATCCACAGGAGGCGGTAATTGCTGAAGCCGGAAATTTTATGATGATGGACAACGGCATCCAGATGAATACCATTTTTGGCGATGGTTCTGCCAAGGATGAAGGTTTTCTGGGGAAAGTGCTGGGAGCAGGAAAGAGGCTTCTAACCGGTGAAAGTCTTTTTATGACCATCTTCTCGAATGAGGTACAGGGAAAGAAAAAAATAAGTTTTGCATCTCCCTATCCGGGAAAGATCATATCCATAGATCTTACAAAGTTTAACGGGAAGTTTATTTGTCAAAAAGATGCTTTCTTATGTGCTGCAAAAGGCGTTTCCATTGGAATTGAGTTCAGTAAAAAGTTTGGTCGTGGTTTTTTTGGAGGGGAAGGTTTTATTATGCAAAAAGTAGAGGGAGATGGTATGGCATTTGTTCATGCAGGCGGAACTATGGCAAGAAAGGAATTACAACCTGGTGAGAAATTAAAAGTGGATACTGGTTGTATAATTGGCTTTACACAGGATATTGATTATGATATCGAATTCGTTGGTGGTATAAAGAACACCTTTTTTGGTGGCGAAGGTTTGTTCTTTGCTACGCTCACTGGACCCGGGACGGTTTATATCCAGTCTTTGCCTTTTAGCCGACTGGCAAACAGAGTTCTTCAGGCGGCACCGCAGGGTGGAGGCAAGGATAAAGGAGAAGGTAGTATTTTAGGTGGCTTGGGAGATGTGATTGGTGGGGATAGAAGGTTCTAACGAACTAAATCGTTTTCGTACATCGTAATTTAAAATAAATTACCTATATTTAGAAAGTATTAATCTAAGCCTATAGAAACAATTCTACCTTTTTTTAATCATTTTTTCTAACTAAACCAGGTATCAAATTATGGCGAGAGCGATGTTTGAATACACCAAAACAGTACTTGACAAAGTGAGTTTTGATGCTACGCTGTTCTGTAAGGAAGTCAATAAAGCAATGGACAGATTGCTGCCTCATGAAATTGAGGAACTAAAAATCTGGATTATTTCTTTAACCCGGCAGAACCCCGAATTAAATAGTTGTTTAATTTATTTAAATCCATAGAAAAAAGCGGCCTTCGAGCCGCTTTTTCTTTTACTGTCTTACTTCAGTTTCGATTTACTATTTATGCTTCTGGTAAATCTCCAACAACAATATTTATAGCAAAGTTGTCAGACCGAGCGCAGTTGAGGAGTTGGTTTGTCTTTTTGACTCCATTCAAGATAATAAAAATTAGGTTTAGGTTTTCAGAAGAGCAACTATTTCACTTTTTATTTATTGGACTTATAATCTGTACGTTTTGATAGGCTATTGCTCCTTTTATAACGCCGGCAATGGTGCTGCGCATAGCCTCAATTATCTGCATTTTTAATTCGCTGCGATTGTAAATAAGGCTCACTTCCCGGGCAGGTACAGGATCTTCAAACATTTTTAAATGCTGTTTTTCTGATTCTTTGAGTTCGAGGGTGTGGAGATAGGGGAGTAGTGTCATTCCCAGTCCCTCGTTTGCGAGGCTTATTAATGTTTCGAAACTTCCACTTTCCAGTTGAAAATGATCATCGTTGGTACCACGGGTTACTTTGCAAAGATTAATAATTCCATCTTTAAAGCAATGGCCATCCTGAAGTAGGAGTATATCATCCAGATCGAGATCACTTACAGCAATTTTTTCCTTTTTATTCAGGCGGTGTGAAGGCGGAATATATCCAACAAAAGGTTCGTAATAAAGTGGATTTTCCTTAATACCTTCCTGCTCCAGAGGTGTAGCCGCAATAGCTGCATCCAGGTGACCTTCCTTCAATTTTTCGATAATAGCATCGGTATTTAGCTCCTCAATTTTTAGTTTTACCTTGGGGTATTTTTTAATAAAATTGGTAATAAAAAGCGGTAGGAGCGTAGGCATTACTGTCGGGATTATTCCCAATTTAAAAATACCTCCTACATAACCTTTTTGCTGGTCTACAATATCCTTTATCCTGTCGCTTTCATTCACAATATTCCGCGCCTGGTGAACAATTTTTTGACCTGTCTCGGTAAGCTGAATAGGCTTCTTGCTCCGATCAAAAATTTGGATGTCCAACTCTTCTTCCAGTTTCTGAATTTGCATACTCAGCGTAGGCTGTGTAACAAATACCTTTTGGGCAGCTTTTGTGAAATTTTTATGTTCTGCTACAGCCAGAACGTAATGTAGCTGTGTGATTGTCATAAATAGCAAAATTGATTATGCTACAAAGGTATTGGTTTTTTCTATAGTATTATCAATAAATCGGCGGGCTCTTTATTTAAGCTGTTGCTTATACTACCCTTTACTGGTACTTCTTAATTGGATGATTAAAATCTTATTTCAATTTCGCGGGATTCTTTATCGAATTTAAATTGAGAATCCTCCCAATTAGGTGGCCCGTATGACATTCCATTTCCTGAAGTTCCATAATTTTCCATCGGCATTCCGTTACTGTCAAAGTCCATTCTTTTGTTACCATTTTTATCATGGAGGGCGATGATGGCATACGTTCCTTCCGGGATATCCGTAAAGATAGCTTTGGCCACACCATTTTTCACTTCACTTAAAGCTCTAAATTCTGGCTCGGTTTTCATAAAAGTATCTTCGGAATATAAACCGAAGAGAACTTCTCCTTCATCACTAGTGGCGTTGGTTACAATTGCTGTGATGCTCCCTTTTTCTTCTTGATTTTCCTGAGCGGTTGCGAAATTGAAGAACAGGATGCTTGCTAATACTGCTAAAATTTTCATAGTTGTTGGTTTTAAAATTATACTTCAAATATATCCTGAAGTATATTTAACAACTAAAAAGTTTTGCTGAACCGTAGAATTATAATCCTGAGTTGTATTTTTTATAAAATTCCCCTGGCTTTAATTTCCAGGTATTTATTGATGGTGTTGATGCTAAGATCTTCGGGTTTGGTAAGAATGGTTTGGATCCCGTTGCGCTGTAGTTCCTTAGCCATTTTAATTTTATCATAAGAAAACTGCTCTGCTATGGTCTGATGTGCACTGGAAGCAACAGAATCGGCATCTGTTTCTATAAGTTTTTGCACTTCGGTATTTTCAAAGAAAATCACAACCAGAACGTGCTTTCTTGCCAGCGCTTTTAGGTACGGAAGCTGACGTTTGAGCCCTGAAGGATGTTCAAAATTAGTGTAAAGCATTAACAGGCTACGTTGATTAATTTGTTTTTTAATATGGGCATAGAGCAGACTATAATCGGGATCACGAAACCCGGTTTTTACGTTGTACAATGTTTCCAGAATACGGTTGAGCTGGGTGAATTTTGAACTGGCACCTAGAAGGTATTCGAGTTCATTGGAAAAACTCAGGAAGCCTACTTTGTCCTTTTTCTTAAGTGCAACATTCGAAAATGCGAGGGCGCTGTTGATGGAATAGTCTAGTAAACTGAGTCCGTTAAATGGCATTTTCATGACGCGGCCGGTATCTATAACGGAATAAACAGGCTGTGCTTTTTGATCCTGAAACTGGTTGACCATTAAATTCCCCTGCTTCGCTGTAGCTTTCCAGTTTATTGTGCGTACATCATCACCCGTTACGTATTCTTTGATTTGTTCAAACTCCATAGTGTGGCCAATCCTTCGGATTTTCTTAAGGCCGGGTTGGGAAATCTTATTATCCATAGCCAGAAAATCCAATTTTTTCATCTGAATAAAAGAAGGGTAAACCTTTACCATCTGATCTTCATCAAATACCTGCCGCTTTTTGGCAAGCCTTAATTTGGTAGTGGCGTAAAGGTTTAATTTTCCGAAGAAGTATTCCCCGCGATGAACGGGTCGCACCAAGTATTCGAATGTGTGTTTTCCCTTTGCAGGAATAGTAAAAATTTTAAGGAAATCCCTTTTCTGAAATTGTACCGGAAGTTCATCTATTACTTCGCACTGAATTTGGAAATTGTATTTGTTCCGGATTTCCACTTTTACCGGATTTTCATCGGAATTCGAGAATTTTTCGGGGAGAATTCTCGTTGCGGTAAGTCCGGTATTCTTAAAAAGGGTTACTATATCCAGCAGTACGAAGAGCAAAAACACAACCACAGAAAGCCAGGCGACTGTATAGAGAACTTCAAACCAATACGAAAACAGGAAGATCACGGCAATTGTGAAAAGCGCCACAAAAACCCGTTGTGTAAAATATAAAGATTTGAAGAATTTTATCACCTATCGTGGTATTTCAACAGATTGTGTAATCATTTCAAGGACATTTTTAGTCGTCATTCCTTCCATTTCACGATCTGGAGAAAGAATAATTCTATGTCCTAAAACAGGATTCAGGGCGCGTTTAATATCTTCAGGAATAACAAAATCCCTCCCGTTAATAGCGGCAAAAGCTTTGGAGGCATTCATCACCGCAATAGAAGCCCTGGGAGAAGCGCCGAGGTATAGATGAGGATGCTGGCGTGTTTTCCCGACGAGCTGGGCTATGTAATTCAGTAACTTTTCTTCAACCAAAATCTCATGAATTTGCTCCTTAAGTGTAAGCAACTTATCAGGATGAAGCACCGCTTCTATATTAGCTTCAGGAAGTTTGCCTTTACGCTCGTGGTGGGATTGAAGAATTTTAACTTCATCTTCTGTAGAAGGATATCCCACATCAATTTTAAATAAAAACCTGTCCAGTTGCGCTTCGGGAAGGGCATAGGTTCCTTCCTGCTCGATAGGATTTTGTGTGGCAAGAACCATAAAAGGGGCTTCCATGTTGTATTGTTTACCGTCTATCGTGATTTGCCGTTCTTCCATGACTTCAAAAAGTGCAGCCTGAGTTTTTGCGGGAGCACGGTTAATTTCATCAATAAGAACAACATTGGAGAAAATTGGGCCCGGCTTAAATTCAAACTCCGAAGATTTCATGTTGAGCACAGAAGTTCCCAATACGTCACTGGGCATAAGATCTGGAGTAAATTGAATTCGGCTAAATCCGGTTTCGAGACTTTTTGCAAAAAGCTTGGCCGTAACTGTTTTTGCCACTCCCGGAACTCCTTCTATAAGCACATGACCATTGGCAAGGAGACCCACGATAAGAAGCTCTACAAATTCGTCCTGGCCAACAATTACTTTTGCCAGCTGCTCTTTCAGCTTTTCAACAGAATTTTTGAGATCCTCCAGAGGAACCCGATTATCGAAATTCAGCTCTTCTCTTTGTTCACCTTCATTAGGTTGTATTTCTTCGCTTTCCATCTTTTATGTCTTTAAACTCATTAATCGCCCGGCTTAATACTAAAAATTCTTCTTTAGAAATCTGCGCCCTGCTTTTAATTTGATTGATTCTATTAAATAACTCCTTCGCTTCTTCAGGCGTTTTTCCTGCCCGTGAAGATAAATCCAGGTAAAATTGTTCATTTATTTCCTGTGTAGGAATACGATAATGAAGCCTGATATACTCAAGGAACAATTCAATTTTTTTTGTGGCAAGTTCTTTATACTGCTTCTGTTCAAGGTACAAATCTGCAATGGTCTGAGTGTATTCGTACGTTTGATTTTTTTGCGGATTCACTACAGGAATTGGACGTTGTTTTCTTTTGCCTTCAAAGATTATAAAAAGGACACCCGCAATAATCACAAAATAATAAGCCCATTTTAAACTTCTTCGGTTAAGAAGAATGTAAAGCGGTGATGAGTAAAACGTCTTGCCGGATTTATAGTAACCGTCCCATAAAATTTGCCCATTATCGTCTATATATGCCAGAACTTTTTCTGCATACTCGTGGTTGTTTTCAGAAAGTAAAAAGTAATTGCTGAAGGCCTGAGGACTGGTATGCAGCAGAAATTGGCCATTTCCGAAGGGAGCTTTTATAAAATTTATTTTTTGTTCTTTAGAAGTAACTTCTTCTTCTTCGAGATTTGCCACGCCAAGAACAGTGTGCCGCGCAGTGTCTATTTTACTGAAGAAGATAGCTTCAATATCATGATCAAATTTATAAGATTCTGCACTCTTAAGCTCCGGGTTCACCAAATTAAACTTTGGCCGGGAAGTAAAATCTTTGTTACTTATAAATTCATTTATTCCCAGGTCCAGCGTGTCCAGAAGATTCATACTAAGATAATCTGCCGAAATAAACGCGGAATTTCCTTTTCCTACCCATTCCAGAAGATTGTTTAGTTCGTCATCGTCAAAAGCGATATAGTGGTTCAGGAAAAAATAGGTGCCTTGCGGAAGGCTGTCCTGCATAAAAAACTCGTAAGGTGGAATTTTTATTTCTTCAATTTCTGAAGAAGTACTCTTTTTCCAGCTCTCGAAAAAAACAAAGCTTCCCAGCGGAATCTTATCTTTGGCTACGTAGCTGGGAGACCAGTTCACCGGTTCCGGCTCTGTAGCTTCCAGCCAGGTAAGGGCGAGAACCAGCAATAGGAAAAGAGCAAATGTTAATTTAAATGTTTTATTCATTTGCTGAATTTTCTAATATTGAATTCATCTGAATAAAACCTCTTTCAGCTAAACGAAAATCTGTTTCTGAAACTTTAAAATCACCATACCAGATAAAATCATAAAGCCTGGTAATCTTCCGAAATTGATGTTTTATAGTTTCCTTCTGGATTTCAGCAGAATAATCCTGGTTTGTCTTCTGGAACTGATAAGATATAATTCCGTTCTCATCCAATCGCTTTAGGTTTAGAAGGTAGTAATAACGTACGGCAAGCCGGTATTCTTTGTTGGCAATGGCTTCTTCAATTAATCGACTTATATCCTTAGACTGGATGATTTCTTCCTCTTCACTTAGAAAAACCTCAGGTTCTACCGGAGTACTAAGTAGCGAACTTTTAGGATCCAGCCGTGTAATGAGCCAGAAAACGAAGCCGAGCACAATTGCCAGGATAACATAAGGGAAAATCGTTATGATAAATTGAAGAAAGCCTCCGGGTGTATAATCCCCAAACAACCAAGCTGTAAACTGCTCGTATTTCAAATTAATAAACCGCTTAAAACGCGTCCACCACGAATCGTTCTCTACAAGATCCAGATAATCAAATTCTTCCAGGCTTTTATAGGCTTCAATTTCAGATTTATTGAAGGTAGCCGGTTTCAGGTCTTCATTGCGATCATATCTTATTTCAGCAATAGAATCTGTGGTTCCTTCAGCTTGTGGAAAAACATTTCCGAAGCATAAAAAGCAGAGTGAAATTGCTAAAATAAATCTGATCATTATCTTCTTCCTAGGTTTTCTATAGATTCAAATGTTCCCGTGAAGTTTTGTTTTTCATTCAGATGAAAATATATAAGGGAAATTCCCAGGGGCATAATTGCGTACAACATATATTGAATAAGCGATGCAATTATGGAAAGGGTGATGTAAACCCAGTCAAACATTCCCGAAAGGTCTGCCGCCGAACCTTCCTGCATCACCGTAAAAGTTTTAATGATGGTGTAAATCAATAACGGAATTTGGAAGATAAAGCTTATTAAATATATTAGCATTCCAATAACAAAAAGGCTGAAAAAGGTCATCCACCAGTTATCTTTAACTAATTGAAAAGAATCTGAGATGCTGTCCATGATGTTACCTCTTCTAAAAACAAGAATAGCGGCACTCAATGTTAATGGAACAGTTAGATAAACGCCGGGAATAATGAACAGGAGAGTTCCCGCCACTATTAGAACCCAGGAAATAAGTGTTATTCCAAGCAATTTCCCAAAATCTTCTTTTAATCCTTTCCCTACTTCTGAAACCTGTACATCTCCATTATTGTTAATGTAAGAACTGATAACATGAAATATTGCTCCGTTTAAAGCAGCCGTATATATAAGAACAGCGATTAACATAAGAATAAACGACAGAATAAATTCGCCACCGCTAAAGACTCCTGTGGCAAAAACGGGACTTCCTATTGTGGAATACGTATAATAGCTTACTGCTGCTATAAGAAGCACAAATGCCGGGGAAACAAATTTTGCGAAGACATTAAAAAGAAGCTTGTAGTTTTCCCGAAGGAATTTAAAAAGGATGCTAAGGATCTCCCCAAGTTCCCTTTGTTTTTTAAACCTGATGTAGTCCGGATTCATTTTTTGATTTTTGATTATGTAGATAAATTGGATAAAAGACGTAATAAAAAACGATAAGAGCCAAAGAAAGTGAAATAATTGTTATTGCCAGCCAGTCTGGCATCTGGGTGATCCTGGTAACAAATCCTTCCAGAAAACCTGCAATTATAAAGAAAGGAATTGTACTAATGACAATTTTTAATCCATCTTTTACGCCGGAAATAAACGACCTGAGCCTGGAATAAGTTCCAGGGAACAAAATGCTTTTTCCTACCACCAGACCAGCACATCCCGCAACTATAATTACCGAAATTTCTATGGTACCATGAATCCAGATTGTCCTGGCTGATTCCCATAGCAGGCCCTGTTCATAAAAAAAATACTGAAAAGAACCGAGCATCACGGCATTTTGCATTAAAATAAAAGCTGTGCCCAAACCGGCAAGAATTCCGAGAGTAAAAGCAAAAAGGCTTACCCTAATATTATTAATGGTGATTCCCAGGAACATATCAACTTCTGATGCATTTTTGTAGACCGCCATTGGATCATTATTAGCGATGTTTTCCAGGGTCATATTAACATAAGAATCGCCGAGAATGCCGCGAATGAAGGAGCCGTCGCTAGCTGCAGAAAATGCGCCTACAATAGAGAATAATGCAAAAATTAAAAAGCTGAGAAGTAATTGCCTCTGGTATTGGTAAAAGAATAGCGGAAATTCTTCAGTAAAAAAGCTTACGAACCGTTTTCGGGATTCTTTTTTATTTCTGTAAACTTTTTGATGAGCTGTAGATGCAAGTCCATTGAGGTAGGTAGTGGTATTGCTGTTGGGATAGAAAGTTTGTGCATAGCTTAAGTCATCACTAACCTCTACATAAATTCCGGATAATTCCTCCGGGGGGATGCTGTTTTTATTTTTAAGGAGGCTTTCAAACTTCAACCATTTATCCTTATTTTGCTTCACAAAAGCGGCCTCGCGCATAGTTTCCCAATTAGAACTCAAAGTAACAGATTAAATGGATAATTTTCAAATAGAAACGGCTCAAAATATTAGTATAAAACAGAATGTGGCCGGGATTGGAGAACGCATAGTTGCTTATATTGTAGATACTTTTATACTCATCCTCTACACCATCATAACCGGGCTTATAATTTCGGGAACAGATTTGGACAGCGGAGGTACCTGGATGTATTATCTGGTGTTGGGCTTACCTGTTTTTCTCTACTACCTTCTTTGGGAAACATTCTGGGACGGGCAAACTCCGGGGAAAGCAACCATGCACTTAAGAGTGGTAAAAGAAGATGGTTCCCGCCCTGCTTTTTCGAATTATCTCATAAGGTGGCTGCTTAGATTTATTGATATTACTTTAACCAGCGGGGCTGTGGCAGTAGTAATGATTTTGATAAATGGTAAAGGTCAGCGGCTTGGTGATCTAGCGGCAAAGACCACGGTAATATCTGAAAGACAACGTATGGGAATAGAAAATACCCTTGCCGTTGATTTGCCCGGCAATTACACTCCTAAATATTCACAGGTAACGGTTTTAAACGATTCAGATATTCAGGAAATTAAAGAAATTTATAGGAAGGCGAGAGCAAACGGAAATCATAACATTATCTTGTCCCTTGCATTAAAGGTTTCCGCATTAATGGATGTAGAATATGAAGAGAGGCCGATGGAATTTTTAAACCGGGTAATTTCTGATTACAATTATTATACGCAACGGTAAGAAGTAAAAACCACTCCTGAAGACCACATGTTATTCAATGATTTCTACATCCATATAAATATTGTCAATAGGCCATTCTGACTGGCCAGTTTCTACCTGAGCAATTTTTTCAGCTACGTCCATTCCACTGGTAACTTTGCCAAAGACAGTGTGGTCATTATTCAGGTGAGGTGATCCACCTTTGTCTACCACGATAAAAAATTCGAAAGGAGAAGAAGCTTTGCTTACATTTTGTTCACTGTATTTTGCTGCGGAAAATGCGCCATAAGTGTGCCTATGGCCGGCATCAAATTCACTTGGGATTAAATAATTGCCAACATCCTGCCTCATTTCGTAAGTAGCTTCGTTATCAGAATTTCCTCCCTGAATCACGAATCCAGGTGCAACCCTATGAAAATAAGTATTGTCAAAATAGCCATTTTTAACCAGCATTATAAAATTTGCCCGGTGCAAAGGAGTGTCCCGAAACAACGTAACCTCGATATCACCAAAACTGGTAACGATCCTTACCCGGTTTTCCTGATTTTCCTTCCCATATTGAGTTAAGAACGGAATAAGTTCTTCCTGCGGAATAGGATAAGCTTCTCCCAGCCCCTTTTCTTCTATTTTTTCTTCTTCTGTATAATCTTTGGCAACGTCTATTGCTGTACTATCATTCTCCATTTTCTCGGCTACAGTTTCGGCAGCACTTTTCTGAGAAGAATTCTTATCTTCACAACTTGCAAAAAAAAGAATCAGAAAACCGGCAATTATTGAAAGGCTATATCTCATGGAATTCAAAATCTTTAAATCTAAGATATCAAAATTAAAAAAAATTGAATTACCGGGAGAGGCTGCACATCATAAATTAGCTCCTCTAATGAGAATACAGGAGCTTGCCAATGTTGATATTGAAAAGCAAAAACCGAACGAAGCAGGTGTTTTGGCACTTTTTTATCCTGATGAGCTTTCACAAACCAAACTGGTTTTAATTTTAAGGAAAACCTATAGGGGCGTTCATTCCAATCAGGTCGGTTTTCCCGGCGGAAGGGTGGAAGAGGAGGATAAGGATCTTTCAGAAACTGCACTTCGGGAAACAGAAGAAGAGGTAGGAGTTCCTGCAAAAGCAGTAACGGTTATTAAAGAACTGACAAAACTTTATATTCCCCCTAGTAACTTCTGGGTTCATCCTTTTATTGGGATTATGGAAACTACGCCGGTTCTGGTTGCGCAGGAATCTGAAGTAGAAGATATCCTTGAAGTCGACCTTGAGCATTTTCTGGACGAAAATAATATGGTAAAACAAGTGCTAAGCACGTCCTATGCTAAAAATGTAGAAGTACCGGCTTTCAGCCTTAATGGTCATATCGTTTGGGGTGCCACAGGAATGATGCTGAGTGAAATAAAGGAAATGCTGGTGAAGGTCCTGTAAGGAACTAATCATTATATTTGCCTCCGTTTAAAAATATGTTTCTAAAAACTAGTTATAATTTGTAGTTTCAGATAATGGGCCTTTTTAAAAAAAATCCGTTTGGACATATTTTATTTCTGAAGAAGTGGCTTATTCGCATATTTGGTTTGCTTACCCACAGGAGATACCGCGGCTTTAACGAACTAAAAATTGAAGGATCTGATATTATAAAGAATCTTCCTGATACCAACGTTCTTTTTGTATCGAACCATCAGACCTATTTTGCAGATGTAGTGGCCATGTTCCATGTTTTTAATGCCAGTTTGAGCGGGAGGGTAGATTCCATTAAAAATGTGGGATATATCTGGAATCCAAAACTTAATATTTATTATGTAGCTGCAAAAGAGACTATGCAGGCGGGTTTGCTCACCAGGATAATGGCCTACGGCGGTGCAATTACGGTAGAAAGAACCTGGCGGGAAAAAGGAAAGGAAATTCAGCGGAATGTGAATCCGCAGGATTCTGAAAATATTGCAGATGCTTTAAATGACGGCTGGGTAATCACCTTTCCGCAAGGCACAACAAAACCTTTTAAGCCCATTAGAAAAGGAACGGCCCATATTATTAAAAATTATAAACCTATTGTTATTCCTATTGTAATTGATGGTTTTCGGAGATCTTTTGATAAAAAGGGGCTGCGCATCAAAAAACGCGGAATACTGCAATCATTTCAGATAAAGCAGCCTTTAGAAATCAATTATGATAACGAATCTATAGAGGAAATTGTTGAAAAACTGGAATATGCAATAGAGCAGCACGCTTCCTTTTCAAAAGTGATCCCTACGGAAGCTTTAAACACTATGGAAGAGCTTAATAAGAAAAGGGAATACTGAAAATTATTTTAAATTTTAGATTCTGTATTTCTGAAGGTCGAAAATTGGCATTTTTGAGGTTGACTTTTAGAGGAAAGAGAAGAGAGGAAAAATTTTCCTAACCTCACAATTCATCAGAAGAAAAAGTACTATCCACAAAACAAGTTCAAGAGAGATACCTATTGATTGTTTCCAAGAAGATAACTTTTTCCCTCCTTAACTCTTTCCCTTTTTAACTTTTTGAACTCCAAACCCCGAACTGCAAACTCTTTTCTCAAGGTCGAAAATTGACATTTTTGATCTGTGTTATAAATTTAACTGCAAACTTTAAAAATGGTTCTCAGATTTCTCCCGCAGATATCGCAGATTTGCGCAGAGGGTACAAACGAAGATGCAGCTATTAAAGCATTTTCCTAACCTCACAATTCACCAGAATACAAAGACAACCCACAAAACAAGTTCAAGAGAGAAACCTATTGATTGTTTCCAAGAAGATAACTTTTTCCCTCTTTAACTCTTTCCCTTTTTAACTTTTTTAAACTCCGAACTCCGAACTCCGAACTCCGAACTCCGAACTCCGAACTCCGAACTCCAAACTCCAACTCCGAACTCTTTTATGAAGGTCGAAAATTGACATTTTTGATCTATGTTATAAATTTAACTGCAAACTTTAAAAATAGGTTCTCAAATTTCTCCCGCAGATATCGCAGATTTGCGCAGAGGGTACAACGAAGAGATAGCTATTAAAGCTTTAACTTTAGGTCCAAACTCCGAACTTCAAACTTCAAACTTCAAACTCCGAACTCCGAACTCCGAACTCCGAACTCCAAACTCCAAACTTAAATTCAAACATCCAGATTCTTCAGCTCCTTATAGTTACGGTTTAGTCTTTTTAAAAGAATTCCGTAGAGTAATTTATAGAATAACCAGATAACGCCCAGAAGTAAAATAAGTGCAATGCTTAGAATTGCAATCATTTTAATCCAGTCTACCGTATCAAAAACGTATTTTGATGCATCGTCTGCGTTTACTTCCAGGACGTGATAGTGCAGTAAAATATACACGGAAACCATGGAAATTATGGCTATGGAAATTAATACGTAAGCAATATAGAATTTTACTGTTTTTCTTGTTTTTAGAATATCGCGCATTAGTTTTGAAGCACTATCTGTAGACGAGATCTTTTTGTAATTTTTATAAAACCGGTAGATAAAGTACAAGGTAATAGGATAGCTAATTACTTCTGCAAAAATCATAAATTCTTTAAGGTGCAGCGTTTCCATTTGCTGCCAGTATTCCTTATCGGCCAGGGCAATGCTTAACAGCGTGCCCAGAAGGAATTCGATAATACTGATGATAAATATCCATTTAACAATAGAAGAAGACTTCTTCCAAATCATTTTATAAATATCATCATAGGAAAGGTGCGGAAGGTTTTCTTCCTGCTTTTTCCAGTTTTTCTTTAATAAATCCAATCCATCCATCAACTTTCTAAGGATTTAATATTGTTCTCAACTTTGTTTTCACCCTATTCATTTTCACTCTTGCATTTACTTCAGATATCCCAAGGGTTTCAGATATCTCACGGTAATTTTTGTCTTCCAGGTATAAAAAAACCAGGGCTTTTTCAATATCATTTAATTCTTTTATGGCGTCATACATCAACTTAATCTGCTGCTCTGCTTCATCATCATACTCTTCCGCTTTAATTTTGAAATGGACAGTGTCGTAGTCCTGAGTCTGAATTCCGCGCTTTTTCTTACGATAAAGCGTAATTGCAGTATTTAGGGCGACCCTGTACATCCAGGTACTAAACTTGGCATCTCCACGAAATTTTGGATAAGCTTTCCAAAGCTGAATTGTAATTTCCTGGAATAAATCGTTGTGCGAAGCCTGATCATTTGTGTAAATGCGACATATTTTGTGCGCAATATTCTGGTGTTTTTCCAGATTGGTAACAAACTGATGTTCTAGGTCCTTATCCACATTACTTGGTTAGCTGTTATATGTAGCCTGAAGAGATACAATGTTACAAAAAACTATAAATTATAGTTAATGAGCAGGGAATTTTTCTTCCAGAGCAGGATAAGCCTTAAATTAGGATTTAAACGTTTTGATATATGAATATTCCCCATAGCGATTTGCCCCGGGTAGTAATAATTGGAGGAGGTTTTGCCGGGATGGCACTTGCAAGAAAACTGCTTAAGGAAGATTTTCAGCTGGTTTTGCTGGACAGGCATAATTACCACACTTTTCAGCCTTTATTGTACCAGGTATCCACAGCCAGTTTGGAGCCCGATTCTATCGCCTATCCTTTAAGGAAAATAACACGGGATAGCAAAAAATGCTTTTTCAGGCTTACCGAAGTCTCTTCAATTACTGCGGAAGAAAACCTGATCCATACCAATATTGGCGATATTTCTTACGATTACCTGGTGATTGCAACGGGTTCAAAAACCAATTTCTTCGGAAATGAAAGTATAGAAAAGAACGGAATGTGGATGAAAACCGTTCCGCAGGCGCTAAATATAAGAAGTTTAATTCTGGAAAACCTGGAACAGGCCGTAATTACAGATGATGCTGAAAAAAGGAAAGCACTCCTTAATTTTGTGATTGTAGGCGCAGGTCCAACAGGCGTTGAACTTAGCGGCGCCATTGCTGAGCTTAGGAATAATGTGGTGCCAAACGATTATCCCGATATTGATCCAAACGAAATGAATATTCACCTTCTGGAAGGATTGCCACGGGTTTTGCCACCTATGAGCGAGGAATCTTCTAAAAAAGCACATCGCTTTTTAGAAGAACTGGGTGTCCATATCCATTTAAATACCATGGTGGAAAACTACGATGGGGAACTGGTGAAAACCAATACCGACCTGGCTTTAAAAACAGAAACGTTTATCTGGTCCGCGGGGGTTACAGGCGCTCCTGTTAAGGGATTAAATGCTTCGGCTATGGTGGAAAAAGCAAACCGGTACGAGGTAAATACGTTTAACCAGGTGAACGGCTATGAAAATATTTTTGCCATTGGCGATATTGCGCTAATGCAAAGTGAGGAATATCCAAAGGGGCATCCTATGGTGGCCCAACCGGCAATTCAGCAGGGGAAACATCTGGCCAAAAATCTGAAAAGGCTGGTTAAGGGAGAAAAACTGGAGCCTTTTGATTATTATGATAAAGGTACCATGGCTACAGTAGGGAGAAACCGCGCCGTGGTAGATATGGGTAAACTCAAATTTGGAGGCTTTTCTGCATGGTTTGTATGGATGTTTGTGCATTTGTGGTTCCTTATTGGCTTCAGGAACAGGTTGGTAACTTTTTTTAACTGGATTTATAATTACATAAACTTCGATAAAGCCGCAAGGTTGATTATTCGCCCTTTTAAAGCCAATAAACGGATCATGGAAGTAGATGATGATGTTTAACACTATGGTCTAACCCACTATTTCGGTTCTTTATCGTTCTTGTCGATGTTTGATGCGTTAAGGTTTATATATAAACAATTCAACCTTCATTTTTAACAACCCAGCAATCTTTTATTCGCCGGAATAACTTTCCATCACATATTTGTTGTTATAACACAATATGAGATGAAAACTTCAATACTATTCCTGATACTTCTGTCCTACGGATTTCTACACGCCCAACAGACCGTAAATGGCCGGGTTACCGACAGGCATAACAATCCTGTTTTTGGCGCTAATGTTTATTTATCTGGCACCTATGACGGGACTACAAGTGCAGAAGATGGTAGTTTCGAGTTTAAAACATCTGAAACGGGACTAAAAACCTTGGTTATTTCCTTTATCTCTTTTCAGGAATTCAAGAAAAGTACAAAGGTTAGTGCTATGCGGGATTTGGTAATTGTGTTGCGCGAAGATGTAGGCGCCTTAGACGCTGTAGTACTAAGTGCAGGAACATTTTCTGCCGGGGATAATTCCAGCGTCTCTGTTTTAAAACCTTTAGACATTGTGACTACAGCCGGGGTGGCCGGGGATTTTATAGCGGCACTCCAAACCCTGCCCGGCACTCAAACAGTGGGTGAGGATGGAAGGTTGTTTGTAAGAGGTGGAACTGCAGAAGAAACCCAGGTTTTTATAGACGGGCTAAGGGTTTTTCAGCCTTACGCAGCTTCGGCAAATAATTTACCTACACGCGGAAGATATTCTCCTTTTCTGTTTGATGGTATAACCTTTTCAACCGGGGGATATTCTGCCGAGTACGGCCAGGCACTTTCCAGCGTTTTGCTGCTCAACACTATTAACGAGCCCGACCAAACCGAGACTAACATTTCTATAATGAGCGTTGGCGCGGGCGCAGGGCACGTTCAGAAATGGAAAGAATCTTCTTTGTCCCTAAATGCCAGCTATATTAACCTGGCGCCGTATTTAGAATTAATTCCCAATAATAAAAGTGCCCAATTTGAAAAGCCCTATGAAGGACTTGGAGGAGAAGCGGTTTTTAGAAAACAATTATCAAGTGGTCTCTTAAAATTTTATTCGGCTTATGAATACAGCAATTTTGAAATTCTTCAGCCAGATCTTAACAGTTCCAATCTTCTGAGATTTAAGCTAAAGAATGGTAATTTCTATACTAACACTTCATATAAAGGAAATTTGGGCAATGGATGGAGCGTTAATCCTGGTGCAAGTATTTCTCATGCGGCAAACGATGCGTTAATTAATGATGCCCAACTTTCTTCGGAAGAAAAAGCCGCAAACCTTAAGATGGGTGCTGCTAAAAGATTCAACAGCTATTTTAAGCTAAAATTTGGGGCTGAAGCTCTTCTAAAGAACTTTTCTGAAAAATACAGGGAGGAAGAACAATTTAACTCAGAGTTTACTAGTACTATTTATGCGTTTTATACTGAAGGAGATATTCTTTTTAGTAAAAATTTCGCATTAAAAGCCGGACTAAGAGGATCTTACCTGAATCTGTCTGAAGATTTCCAGGTTTCCCCGCGTCTGTCATTAGCCTATAAGCTGAAACAAGGAGGACAATTTTCCCTGGCCTATGGCAAATTCCTGCAGGAGCCGCAAAACCTCTACCTTAAATATGATCACAATCTTAACCCGGAAAATGCAACGCATTATATTTTTAATTACCAATGGTCAAAGCCGGGTTACACTTTTCGTGCGGAAACATATTATAAAGACTATGAGGAGCTGGTTAAATATAATACCGAAGAACCGCTTTATAATTCAGCGTTTGTTAACTCGGGATCGGGATATGCAACGGGTGTGGATATTTTCTTCAGAGATAATAAGAGCCTGAAGAATTTTGAATACTGGCTTTCATATAGCTTTATAGATTCAAAAAGGAATTTCAGGAATTATCCTCAAAAAGTAACACCAGATTTTGTGGCAGATCATTCCGCAAGTCTGGTCATGAAATACTGGCTGGAAGATATCCGGAGCCAGGTGGGGCTCACCTATAATTTTTCCAGCGGCAGGCCTTACGAAAACCCCAACACTCTCGGATTTATGAACGAAAAAACGGGTACTTACAACAATCTAAGTTTCAATTGGGCATACCTCATAAGTCAGCAGAAAATCCTGTATTTCTCTGTTTCCAACCTTTTGGGAAGCAAAAACATCCACGGCTACGAATATGCTGATAACCCGGGTGTAGACGGCCGTTTTGCAGGAAGAGCAATTACACCTCCGGCAGACCGTTTTTTCTTTATTGGGTTCTTCTGGACGATCAGCAAAGATAAAAGTCAAAATCAGTTAGACAATTTATAGAAAATCACAGCTCATCATAAGAATCCTACAGTTCAGGGTTTTAAAATTTCAAGTCCTGTTCTTATTGTCCAAATTTGAACTGTAACTAAAAAATCAATAATAATAAAAACCGTAAGCTTAATTTTTGGGATACTAATGTTCGGAATATTTTCTCGGCTACAGGGACAAAACAATGTTGAAATAGTAATTACAGGCTTTAAATCTGATGAAGGCAAAGCAGTGGTTGCCCTTTATAACACAGGAGAACAATTTCTTGAAAATGCTTATAAGGCGAAAACTGTGGATATTAAGAATGGGCAGGTAAAGGTGGAATTTGAAAATATTTCAGACGGGGTTTATGCAGTTTCCTCATTTCACGACGAAAATGAAGATAAGGAGTTTAATATGCTCATGGGTTTCTGGCCCCTGGAAAATTATGCCACTTCCAACAATGCTCCTGCGCGATTTGGCCCTCCCCAATGGGAAGACGCAAAATTTGAAGTGAAGAATAAAGAAAAAGTAACACAGAAAATTAAGATGATGTAACCTTTGAAATTTAAATTATGAGAAAAAAAATATTTTGTTGTTTAAGCTTTCTACTCATGGTACTGTGGGTTAACGGACAATCCAAATACGAAACCGGAATGGATAAAGCTTTTGAGTTTTGGGGGGATGAACAAATTTCTGAAGCCGCAAACGTTTTTGAAAGAATAGCAATTGCTGAAGAAAATAACTGGGTGCCATATTACTACGCCTCACAAATTAAAATTGTGGAAAGTTTTGAAATGACCGATGCGGTGAAAAAAGAGCAACAACTGGAACAGGCACAGGAACTTCTTGATAAAGCCGGGCAGTATGCAGGAGAAGACAATGTGGAGGTTATGGTTTTACAGGGATTGCTGCATACCGCTTATATAACTATGGAACCCTCGGTTTATGGAATGAAACTTTCTCCTGTAATAAGCAACATCTATGAAGATGCAGCAAAGATAGCTCCCCGAAATCCGCGGGTGATCCTTTCTAAAGCAGAATGGAATATGGGTGCGGCAAAATTTTTTGGCAGGGATCCAAAAGAATATTGTAAAGATTTAAAGAAAAGCCTTGAGTTATTTTCCGATTTTGAACCCGAAGAAAAATACGCACCGGAGTGGGGCGAAAGCCGGGCCAGGCAATTAATAGTGGAAACCTGCGGAAAGATCTAAAAATATTTCTGATTATCTTGGTAAAAAAAACGGAGATTTAAAAAGTTACAATTTGGGGTAATCAAATGTTGAGAGTTAAAGAAGTATGGCAAATTAATACTGTAATTAGGAAATCGTAATGAAAATTTTGCTAAAAATAATAAAGACTTCACTGGTTATCGGCCTGGTGGTGCTGTTATTGGATTCCATTTTTTATGCCAATACAGAAAAATTGCTGGAATGGGAAGTATGGAGAGGTTATTTCTTCTATTCCTTTGTACTAACAGCCATCAACGCACTTTATTTTGAATTTTTCAATAAGAAAATCGGGTGGGAAAATGCAGGTCTAAAAAGGGCAATTTTCGCTTCGGCGGGTTCTGTTGCGCTCACACTTGTTGGCTATTTTTTTTGCAGGCTGATAGATATGACGGTTTTTAGAGACGTGGCAGTGGGAAAATTTCTGCAGAATGAAAGTTTAAGTTATTATATCGCTCCATTGCTATTTACCATTATTATTTCCCTTGCCTTTCACGTTTTTTATTTCTACAAAGCCCTCCAGGAGCGAAAAGTAACCGAACAGAAAATTATTGCCGGAACCGCCTCAGCAAAATTCGAAAGTTTAAAAAATCAGATAGATCCGCATTTTCTTTTTAACAGCCTTAATGTTCTGACTTCTTTAATTGATGAAAATCCAGAGCAGGCCCAAAAATTTACGACATCACTTTCAAAAATTTACAGGTATGTCCTGGAACAGAAAGATAAGGAACTGGTGAGTTTGGAAGAGGAACTGACTTTTGCGGTAACTTATATGAAGTTGTTGACGATGCGTTTTGAAAATAGTATTTTTTATGAAGTTCCAGAAGAGCTTTCTACGCCCGAAGCTAAGGTGGTGCCGCTATCCCTTCAGTTGTTGCTGGAAAATACCATAAAACACAATGTGGTGAGTGAGGCAAAACCGTTGCGGATTAAAATATATGAAGCAGATGGATATTTAGTGATAGAGAATAATTTTCAGAAGAAAGAAGTGCTGCATCAGCGAAAAGGAGTAGGGCTTCAAAATATTGTGGACCGCTACGGTATTGTGACCCGGAGAAAAGTATTTATAGAACAAAACCAGGAAATTTTCAGAGTAAAATTACCGGTACTAACCAAACAAATAGCCATTATGGAAACACAGGATTTTAGAGAAGAAAATGCATATTATAAGGCCAAAGAGCGCGTAAAGGAATTAAAGGAGTTCTATGGAAATCTCCTTTCATATTGTATAGTAATTCCCTTCCTGATATTTATTAATTATTATACTTTTTGGGGTTTTCAATGGTTTTGGTTTCCGCTATTTGGATGGGGAATTGGATTAACAATTCATGGATTTTCGGTCTTTGGCTACGGCTCTGCCTGGGAGGAACGTAAAATTCAGGAGATCATGGAGAAGGAACAGCAACAACAAAAATCGTGGAAATAATGGAAAAGTATTATAAGGAAGACTTTGGCTATAACGCTGCAAAAAAGAAAGTGAAAGAGATCAAAGGGTTTTATGTGCACCTGCTCGTCTATCTCTTTGTAAATGTAGCAATTGTCGCGGTAGCGGCGTATCAAAATGGCGATTGGCACGCTTTAAATGATATCTGGACGTATTCCACAGCCTTTTTCTGGGGAATTGGATTATTTGCTCACTGGCTTGCTGTCTTTGGTCCCAACAATCTTTTTGGAAAGGATTGGGAAGAGCGCAAAGTGAAGGAATTGATGGAAAAAGATAAAAAGAGAAACTGGGAATGATGGAAAAAATGGAAGAACATACTAAAGAAGACTTCAATTACAAGTCGGCAAAAAAGAAAGTGAAGGATATCAAAGGGTTTTATATTCATCTTTTGCTTTACATTTTAGTAAATATTGTCCTTTTTGTGCTGGGAAACAGGGAAGAGGGCGTGTGGGAAAGTCATCGACGATATCTGGAATTACATCATTTCTTTCTTTGGGGAATTGGTCTCTTTATTCACTGGGCGAGTGTTTTTGGACCTAATAAGCTTTTAGGAAAAAATTGGGAAGAGCGCAAAGTCAAAGAATTGATGGAAAAAGAAAAAAGGAGAAACTGGAAATAATATGATGATACAGGCATTAATTATTGAAGACGAAAAACCTTCTGCCAGGCGTTTACAGCGTATGCTGGAGAAACTAAAGGTAGACGTAATCGCTACGCTACATGGTGTGGAAGAGGCTACGGAATGGTTTCTGCAAAATGAACATCCTGAAATTATTTTTCTGGATATCCAGTTAAGTGATGGTCTGTCTTTTGAAATTTTCGAAAATGTGGAAATTAAGAGTGCCATTATTTTTACGACTGCTTATGACGAATATGCGCTGAAGGCGTTTAAACTGAATAGTGTGGATTATTTGCTGAAGCCTATAGATGATGAGGAACTTGCTGCGGCAATGCAGAAATTTTATCAAAATTCTGCAGCTATTAATGGTGGACTGAGCGTGCAAAATCTGAAATCTATTTTTAACCTGAACACTTCAGAGCACAGAAAGAGATTCACTGTACAGGTAGGCCAGCATATTAAACTGATTAATGTGGAGGAAATCAGCTGCTTTAGTTCTGAAAATAAATCTACTTATATCCATACATTGGACAAACGGAATTATCCCCTCGATATTTCCCTGGAGAAGCTTGAAAATGAATTAAGTTCCGAAAATTTTTTCAGGATCAACCGACAATGTATTGTAAATATTTCGGCTATTGAAGATATCGTAGCTTACTCTAACTCCCGGTTGCGTATAAATCTGAAGTCTTTTTGTGAATTTCCCTTGATCGTAAGCAGGGAAAAAGTAAAAGATTTTAAGCAATGGCTTGCTTAGACTTTGGAAAGGAGATTTGACCTTACTTGCTAATCAAATTTTAGAAGAGGATTGAAAAATGGCAATTTTCCGCACAATTTATTTTACGGAGATTCCCTCTTACAAAATAAAAAGAGCCTGACTTTTAAGCCAGACTCTTCGGATATAATTTTATGCTATTAATCAAAATGTTACATTTCCATTTCAATTTCTCCACAGCCTACTCTTGTTCCTGCGTCTCCTGATGGTTGCGATGTATAATCGTCTACTCCATCGTGCACTATAACAGCTTTTCCTACGATGTTCATGTTTTCATCGTCGCAGCCTATACACCATTGGTCTGTAGACATGCTAACATTTCCTTCTCCATTGCTGTCTACCTGAAAATTGCCAATATCGCCCCTGTGGTATCCTTCAGAGTCACCCCATTCGCCGTGTGGTTCATTTGTTGGGTTCCAGTGGCCTCCGGCAGACGATCCATCTTCTGCAGAGCAATCTGCATTTTCATGAATATGAATGGCATGGGTGCCTTCAGAAAGACCACTAATTGTTCCTTCCATTCTTACTTCTCCATTTTCTTCAGTGAAAGTAACTGTCCCTGAAAGGTCGCTGCCACTTTTGGCTTCAAGATCTACGGTTATTTCTTTCATCTCTTCAGCAGAGTCCATTTCATCCTCTTCCGTAGTTAATTCTGTACCTGTTGTTGTTTCCAGGTCATTTTCGTTTTTTTCTCCTTCGTTTTTGCAACCAAAGACGAAAACAGAAGCACAAAAAAGTAAAGATATACTAGTACGTTTCATAATGTTGTAGTTAATTTTCTGGTTATACCACACTAAATTAAATCTAATAAAAGCGCTGACCAAAGATTTAAGGATAGCTTAACAGTGAAGTAGAAAGGGGGATTTGCGCATTTCACATGTATTTTATTCCAT
This sequence comes from Autumnicola lenta, assembly GCF_031846515.1. Taxonomy (NCBI): domain Bacteria; kingdom Pseudomonadati; phylum Bacteroidota; class Flavobacteriia; order Flavobacteriales; family Flavobacteriaceae; genus Autumnicola; species Autumnicola lenta. Next base: position 54,659 of record NZ_JAVRHO010000015.1, on the reverse strand, counting down.
TTTTGGTTATGAATTATATGTAGGTATTTGACTAACCGAGTCCAATCGGAATTTTCTAAGGTAATGAGGTTATCTCGTGCAGCGATGCATCAGCAAAAAGAGGATTTTTTAATTATCTTTAGTTTCCGGAGGTGAAATCCATTGAAAGACGACTGGTTTAAGATTTGATCGCAGGAATTAAGAGAATAAAATGGTAAGAAGAAATTTTCAAAGAACGAACACGATATTATTTTCACTTTTTTTAGTAATTATAGGTCTTTATTTTGGAGCAGCACTACTTATACCCATAGTGTTTGCAGTGTTCCTGTCTACTCTAATGGTTCCCGTAAGTAAGTTTCTTGAGGAAAAGACTGGGGCAGGACGTATTATATCATCTTTTGTGAGTACGTTCGTTTTATTTATAGGTGTGGGATTGGTGCTATTCTTTCTTTTTCGTCAACTGGGGTTTTTTTTAAATGATCTTATTGAAAGAAAGGAGGAAATTGCAGCATATGTGACGGTGCTTCAGGAAAGGCTAATGGGTGTAACAGGTTTTACACTGGAGCAGCAAAAGGAATTATTTCAGGATGAGATGACCTCCATAATAAACTGGATTCAAAGTTTTATTTCTCAAGTGCTCGCCAGTGTGACTGAAATATTGGTGAAATTTTTATTGGTTTTAATCTATGTATTTCTATTCCTTGTAAACCGGGATAAGTTTAAACAATTCCTGATGATATATATCTCTGAGGACAAAAAGAAGGAGACCAGACAAATATTGAGGGAAACAAAAAAGGTAGCTCATAAATATCTTTGGGGAAGGATTCAGGTGATGGTTTTGCTGGCTATTCTTTATACGATAACCTTTACCGCTTATGGTCTCGAACATGCAACTCTACTTGTACTTTTTGGTACTGTGATTACTATTATTCCATATATAGGACCTTTTATAAGCGGTATTCTTCCCATTATCTTTATGATTGTTTTTGGTGGAAGCTCCATAGAAATTATATCTTTTACTATAATTGTCACCATCATTCAATTGATGGAAAGTTATGTTTTTGAACCTATCATTATAGGCTCTGAGGTACAGCAAAGTCCGTTATTTATTATTATCGCCGTTCTCCTGGGAGGCGCAATATGGGGCGGTGCGGGGCTTATTCTTTTTGTTCCTATTTTTGGGATTATAAAAATAATTGCAGATCACAGCAAGGAACTACGGCCTATAGGTTTTCTAATGGGTTACAAAAGACCCGGAGCGAAAGATACCTTTATAGAAAAGATTCAGAAAAAACTAAAACGCTAAAGTAAATTTTTTCATGTCAGGCGTTAGCCAGTTTTGTGGTGATAGCAATTTCAGCGCTCAGTGTTTTGTGAACAGGACATTTGTCTGCAATTTCAAGCAGGCGTTTTACCTGTTTTTCATCGAGATCTCCCGAAATAGAGATTTCCCTTTCAAAAATGTCAATTTTTGAGCTATCCTTATCGCAATCTTCACAGTCCTTCGCATGTTGTTTAGCATAATTAACATGCGTTTCTACGTTTTCCAGCGGCCACTTTTTTCTCTTTGCATACATCTGGATCGTCATAGAAGTACAGGCAGCCAGGCCTGCGGAAATAAGTTCGTATGGTGTGGGGCCAAAATTATTTCCTCCCATTTTCACGGGTTCATCTGCAGTAAAATTATGTATACCTGCCTTGATCTGGGTGGTAAAACCTTCGTTTCCCAAATTTGCCACAACCTGATGGTCTGTTTCCAGGTCCTGGATTTCTTCAAGTTCTATATATTTTTCTGCCCAGGTTGCTATCACCCTTCCCGCATAAATCGAGTATTCTTTATCATTTAAGAGATGATCTGCCCCATCCAGGGAAACAAAACTTTTAGGGTGGCTGATTGCTGTGTAAAGTTCTTCAGCATTTTTGACTTCCACAACTTCGTCCTGAGGAGAATGAAGTATAAGAATGGCTTTTTCCAGTTTTGATAATCGAGACCCAAGGTCATGATTCTGCAGGTCTTCCAGGAACTGCTTCTTAATTTTAAAGGGCCTGCCTCCTATATTTACAGTTGCATTTGCATCTTTCATAAGCTTGTCCATTTGTTCTGAAAGGAGGCCTTCTACATGCGTAATAGTGGACGGAGCGGCAATGGTAGCTATTGCTTTTACAGATTCTATTTCTTCGGAAGCCATTAAAACAGCAGCTCCTCCCAGGGAATGGCCTACGAGTACAGAAGGTGATTCATACTCTTTCTTCAAAAAATCTGCCGCAGCAACCAAGTCCTCAACATTACCCGAAAAATTAGTATCAGAGAATTTGCCTTCACTTTCCCCCAATCCCGTAAAGTCAAACCTCAGCACACCAAAGCCACGTGAAGCTAACGTGCGGCTGATATTTTTGGGTGCAAAAAAGTTTTTATTGCAGGTGAAGCAATGAGCAAACAAGACAAAATTATGAGGTTTTTGATTAGTGGGAAGTTCCAGGTACCCCACCAGTTCATTACCCTCATTATTTTTAAAAGCGACTTTTGTAGTTTTCATTTTTCGAACTTTAGATAATAAATTAGGAAAAATAATTGTAATGAAACCATAAAAACAAAAAAGCTGCGTAGAAATCTACACAGCTCTTAAAAATAGGCGTAAAAAACGATTTACTCCAGTTCTTTAATTTTAATGTTTTTGAAGGACACCTTGTTCCCATGATCCTGAAGGGCAATATGGCCGGTACGACTTTTGCCAAAATCTTCCCAGTCACTGAATTTTGACTCTGACACCATTTGCTCCCACTCATCACCATGAACGGGAAATTCTGTGATTTTTGTTCCGTTTAAAGTCACACTTCCTATGTTGTTTTCGTGGTCGATTACAATAGACTGGGTGTTCCATTCTCCTGCCGGATTGGTCACATCCTCACCTGGGGGAACCATATCATACAAAGCTCCGGCCTGCCGTACAGGTCCGTTTTTAGCGTCCGGATGCTTTTCGTTATCGAGCAGCTGAATTTCAGGGCCGGTATAGTACGGCTCATTATATTCTTCCATTTCCTGAACGCCCCACATTACACCGCTGTTTCCTCCTTCGGAAATTTTCCATTCAAAATCGAGCTGAAAATTAGTGTACTCGTCCTCTGTAATCAGGTTTTCAGATCCTTCAGGACCATCTTCAGAAGGAGTAAAAACTATAGCTTCTCCTTCTTTTTTCCATTGATCAGAAATAGAATCAGACTTATAGGCTTTCCAGCCTTCCAGGTCATTCCCTGAAGAAAGTTCCTGCCAGTCGTTTTCCTGATCCTGCGAAATAACGGTCTGCTCTTCAGTTGGAACATCTTGTTCTTCTTGTTCAGTATTATTTTTACATCCTGAAGCCAAAACTGCCAGAGCGAAAATGCTTACATTGAATAGTTTCATAGATTTAGTTTAATTGTTGGTGCCGAGGAGTTGTTTTAATCTTTCCTCATTAATCTCTGTTCCCGCGAAATCATCAAATTTCTTTTCTGTTGCCTGAATAATGTGGCTTTGGATAAATGGAGCACCTTCTTTTGCTCCCTGTTCAGGAGATTTTATACAACACTCCCATTCCATTACTGCCCATACATCACACCCGTATTGTGTTAATTTGGAAAAGATGGTTCTAAAATCTACCTGGCCATCACCGGGGCTCCTATAGCGCCCTGCACGGTTAATCCAATCTTCATAGCCACCAAATGTTCCTTTTTTACCCGTAGGATTAAATTCGGCATCCTTAACATGGAACATTTTTATAAACTCATGATAATTATCAATATACTCAATGTAATCCAACTGCTGAAGTACAAAATGACTGGGATCATAAAGAATATTCACTCTTTTATGGTTATTCGTTGCCTCTAAAAAGCGCTCGAAAGTTACCCCATCGTGCACATCTTCTCCCGGATGTACTTCATAACAAACATCTACATCCTGCTCGTCAAACTCATTGAGAATTGGAACCCACCTTTCAGCAAGTTCTTTGAATCCCAGTTCTACGAGTCCTGCAGGACGTTGTGGCCAGGGATGGGAGGTATGCCAAAGCAGAGAACCGCTAAAAGTTCCCATTACATCCAATCCCAGGTTACGCGTGGCCTTAGCTGCGCTTTTTAACTGGTCTATTGCCCAATCTGTTCTTTCTTTTGGCTTATTGTGTAGTTCTTTAGGCGCAAAATTATCGAACATTTTATCGTAGGCAGGATGTACGGCTACAAGTTGCCCTTGTAAATGCGTGCAAAGTTCTGTTATTTCCAGTCCGTAAGATTCAATTTTACCTTTAAGTTCATCGCAATAGTTTTTGCTCTCTGCGGCTTTCTTCAGGTCTATGAGCCTTGGTTCCCACGTGGGAATTTGTATTCCTTTATATCCTAATCCTGAAGCCCATTTGCACAATCCATCCAAAGAATTAAAAGGTTCTTTTTCATCGATAAATTGTGCCAGGAATACTGCAGGTCCTTTAATTGTCTTCATTTTCCGGTTTTTTATTATTGATCAATTTTTACCCATACGTTCCCTTCTTTATGGGAGTGCACAGCTTTTTCTATAAAATTCATTCCCCGTAAACCATCCCTGAGCTGTGGGAATTCGGCAGGATGATAGTCTTCCCCATTAATAGCACGGGCTACACCTTTATAAATATTTCCCATGGAATCGAAAATTCCTTCAGGATGCCCCGGGGGAAGTTTGGTTCCGTCAAGGGACAATTTACTGTTGTAAGGATGTCCCGGCTTTAAGACCCGCATTGGCTGTCCTTCCTCCAACATGTAGAGATAATTGGGGTTTTCCTGCTCCCACTTTAAACCAGCCTTTTCTCCATAGATCTTTACCGTAAAATTATTTTCTTCACCTGTAGCAATTTGGCTGGAACGTATTACTCCTTTTACATATTCTGAACATCTTAAAAGCACAGTTCCGTCAATATCCATTACGTTGTCTTTGTACAAGTAATTGAGGTCTGCCAAAATTTCCTCTACTTCCAGGCCGGTAACATATTCCACCATGTCAAAAGCGTGTGTGCCAATATCTCCTACACAACAGCTAATTCCGGATTTTTCAGGGTCAAGGCGCCATGTACTGGAACGTTTTTCCTTGTCATGGATAATTGAATTGATCCATCCCTGGTAATACTGAACATCTATTTTCTGAATCTTGCCGAGTTCTCCATTGGCAATCATCTCCTTCATTTGCCGTACCATAGGATATCCCGTATAGGTATAAGTTACTGCAAAGATGCTTCCTGATTTCTCCTGTGTCTCCTGTAGAATTTTAGCTTCTTCGTAAGTAGTGGTCATTGGCTTTTCGCATATTACATTAAAGCCGTTTTCCAGCAGCTTTTTAGCCATGGGGAAATGCAGGAAATTAGGGGTGAGGACAGATACTACCTGGATTCTCTCATTTTCAGGAAGGGATTTTTCTTTTTCAATAAGAGTATCAATATCTTTATAGATCCTGTCTGTACCAATGCCAATCTCTTTTGCAAAATTTATGCTTTCTTCAAGTTCGGGATTAAAGGCACCTCCCACCACTTCATATTTGTCATACATGGCAGAAGCCACCCGATGAAGGATACCTATTAGTGAATCACCGCCTCCACCAAGTATGCCTAATTTTATTTTTTTACTCATAATTTATTTGCTTTTAAATTTCTATATCTTTCTTTTCTATTTTTTCATTTCTGAAGAATATAGCAAAAAGTACCATTACTGCAAAAGCGAAAATTGCAGGGAATGTCCATACTCCTGTCCAATTCTGATTGCCGTCACTTAACATATTAGCATCACTTACCAGGCCTGCAACGTAGAAACCTATGAGCATTCCAACTCCATAAGTGGCGAGGGTAATAAGGCCTTGCGCTGCACTCTTAAAATTTTCTCCCGCTTTGGAATCTGTATATATCTGTCCTGAAACAAAGAAGAAATCGTAGCAGACCCCGTGTAGGGCAATCCCGATTAGCAGCATAAAGGAAAGCTCATCAGCATTGCCATATGCGAAGAGCAGGTATCTTACGGCCCAGGCAATCATACCCATCAAAAGTGTAATTTTTATGCCATATCTCTTTAGGAAAAATGGAATTAGAAGCATAAATAAAACTTCTGAAGCCTGGCCCAGAGCTGCTTTTGCTGTTGAATTTCCAACACCGATATCTGTTAAGAAAGGACTGAGGTGCTGGTAATAGAATGCCAGCGGAATACTTATAAGAATAGATGACAAAAAGAAAATTAGAAAGTTTTTACTTTTAAGCAACTTTAGTGCATCCAAACCTAAAACTTCAGTAAGGCTGGGTTTTTCTCCTGTCTTTGCTTTTGGCGGAGTGCTTGGCAAAAAGAAGCTGAAAATGCCCAAAAATGCTGAAGCAGCAGCAGTCATAAGGAATGTATTTCTAAGCATTCCTTCTTGAATTCCTTCCGCAGAATCCCAGCTAAAAATGTAACTAATCGCCACTCCCGAAACTATCCAGCCAACGGTTCCAAATACCCTGATAAAGGAAAATTCTTTAGCAGGATCCTTCATTTGGTTAAAACTTACAGAATTCACTAAAGCAAGTGTAGGCATGTAAGCGATCATATAGGCAAGTATATAGGGGTAAAAAGTCGTGAAATCTTCAGCATAAGCCATTTGGTACATTAAATAGGCACCAATAAGATGAAGAATTGCTAAAATCTTTTCAGCATTGAAATACCTGTCGGCTATAAGTCCAATTATAAACGGGGCAATAATGGCGCCCCAGGATTGGGTAGAGAATGCTGTGGAAATTTGCGTTTGAGTTGCCTCAAGATTGTTTCCCAAAAAAGTCCCTAAAGTTACAAACCAGCCTCCCCAAATAAAAAATTCGAGGAACATCATGGTTGATAGTTGAAAGCGTGTACTGTTTTTCACGTTACTGGTTCTCTGAATTTAGGTTAGTTCCTTTTTCGATCAGGAGTTCTTTGGTGGCAAGAATGCCTTCCTCTGGAGAAAGACCACTACCTTCATATTCTATACCTATATAACCGCTATATCCTGCATCTTTTACAATTTGCAGCATTCTTTCAAAATCTATAGTGGTTTCTTCCCCCTGCTCACTAAATTCGTAGGCTTTTGCACTCACGGCTTTTGCGTAAGGCATCATTTCTTCTACTCCCTGGTATTTTGGATATTCTTCTACACATTTGGCTTCATATCGCTCGCCACCTTCTCTTTTGAGGCAGAAATTTCCGAAGTCCGGTAAAGTTCCCGCGTTCTCCATATTTACGTCCTCCATAACTTCAGCCAGAAGGGCAGCATTGGAGGAATAATAGCCGTGATTCTCAACAAGAACATCAATATTTTTACCGGCAGCATATTCTGAAAGCTTTTTAAGGCCGTCTGTAGCAGCAGTTTTCCATTCCTGCTCATCTTCACTTCCAAAAAGGTTTACACGTATAGCATGAGCACCAAGAAATTCTGCCGCATCCACCCATTTCTTATGTTTTTCTACCGCCTCGTTTCTTTCAGCTTCATCTGCAGCGGCTAATTCACCTTCATGATCTACCATTATAAGAACATTTTCCACATTATATTCCTCACTTTTTGCCTTAAGGGTATCCAGGAGGGACTGTAAAGCGGCTTCAGGGTTTTCAGCATCTGCATACCTGCTGGTGTATAACTGGCTTACATATTCTATACCTTCAAAGCCCATTTCGCTTGCTTTTTGAGCAAAATCTACAGGATCCATACTGCCATCTCTCATAGGTCCTGAGAGCGACCATTGAGCCAGGGAAATTTTAAAAAAAGGATCTTTTGTGTCTAGTGTGTCGTTTTTCTTAACAGTTTCCTGGTCGGAATCTTGTTGGTTAAAATCCTTACAAGAAATAAAGTTAAGGCTGAACAGCATGATAAATACAGCTATTCCGGAGAATTTGAAATTAGAAATTTTCATGATTAGTTAATTGATAAAGTAGTTTATTTAACAAAATTTTGAATTTTAAAAGTAGACTTTTTTTTAAAGATGAAAAATTATAAGTATAAATTTATATATTTGGCACTATATCTATTATTTAATTAATAATTAACTGCTGAATTGTGAGTAATTTTTACGAAAACAATAGCTATGATGCTATAGTCGTTGGAACAGGTATTAGTGGAGGATGGGCCGCCAAGGAACTTTGTGAAAAAGGATTTAAGACACTGGTACTGGAAAGAGGTCCTATGGTAGAGCACGTAAAAGATTATCCTACTATGAATGATGATCCATGGGATTACAAGTTTAAGGGACAACAAACTCGTGAAGATAAAAGGAGACAGTACAAACAAGCAAGAACAGGCTATACTACTAATGAGGCGAGCGCCCATTGGTTTGTGGATGATATTAAGCATCCGTACAATGAAATAAAGAGATTTGACTGGATGCGCGGATACCATGTAGGGGGACGATCTATTATGTGGGGAAGACATAGTTATCGTTTGAGCGATCTGGATTTTACGGCAAATAAAAGTGATGGAAAAGGAATAGACTGGCCTATAAGGTATAAAGATGTTGCACCATGGTATGATTATGTAGAAACTTTTATAGGAGTAAGTGGTGAGAAATTAGGACTAAGTCAATTGCCTGACGGGCAATTCCTGCCTCCTATGGAGCTTAATTGTGTTGAAGATCACCTGAGAACAAGTATAGCCGAAAATTTTAATGGAAGGGTTTTAACTTCCGGCCGAGTTGCACATATTACGGGCGACAAAAAATTCGAGGATCGTGGTAAGTGCCAATTCCGAAACCGATGTGTAAGAGGTTGTCCATATGGAGCATATTTTAGCAGTAATTCTTCTACTTTACCGGCGGCAAGCCGCACAGGAAATATGACTTTGCGTCCTAATTCTGTAGTGCATGAAGTAGTTTACGATGCGGACAATAAACGTGCTACCGGAGTTAAAATTTTCGATGCGGAAACCAAAGAAGCAATAGAATACAAGGCGAATGTAATATTTTTGTGTGCTTCAACAGTGGCTTCAAGCAGCATCTTATTGCAATCTAAATCTGATCGTTTTCCTGATGGCATGGGAAATGACAGTGGCGAATTAGGTCATAACCTTATGGACCATCATTTTAGAGTAGGAGCATCAGCTAAGTTTGATGGTATGGAAGATTACTACTACAAGGGAAGAAAACCAAATGGTATTTATCTCCCGCGCTTCAGGAATGTAAATGGTAGTGATAATCTGGGCTTTACCAGAGGTTATGGCTATCAGGGAGGTGCAAGCCGCGGTAATTGGGAAGAAAGCATTGCGGAAGCTGCTTATGGACAAGAACTAAAAGAAGCTATTTCTAAACCGGGAGGCTGGACAATGGGTCTTCTTGGTTTTGGAGAAACCTTGCCTTACCACGATAATAAGATGTTCCTGGATTATGATAAAACTGATGAATGGGGACTGCCTACGGTAACTTTTGACGCAGAATTTAAAGAAAATGAATTGAAGATGCGAAAAGATATGCAGGAGCAGGCTGTGGCGATGTTGGAAAAAGGTGGTTTTAAAGATATTAGCGCTTATGACGAATTGGGTGCACCAGGTCTGGGAATCCACGAAATGGGTACTGCGAGAATGGGGAGGGATCCTAAGACTTCTGTCTTAAATGGAAATAATCAGATTCATGAGGTTCCTAACGTATATGTCACAGATGGCTCCTTTATGACCTCTGCAGGGTGCCAGAATCCATCTCTTACTTATATGGCGATGACAGCAAGGGCAGTTGATCATGCTTCAAAAAATTTTAAAAAATCTAACGCTTAATATTTAGTAGATGAACAGAAGACAGGCATTAAGAAACATAGGGCTTGGAGCGGGAATAATGGTTGTGGGACCAACTACGCTTGGGCTCTTGCAGAGTTGTAAGAATGAAAGGAATTACGAATGGGAACCAACTTTTTTAAGTGCTGCCAATGGTTTTGCCCTTACAAGAATCCTTGATGTAATACTACCAACGACAGACACTCCGGGTGCTGGAGATCTTAATATTGCGCAATTTTTGGATTCTTATATTAATGAAGTAGCTTCCGAAGAAAGTCAGAAGGAATTCAAAAACTCTGCAGAAGCTTTTTCAGAAGCTTTTGAAAGTATGTTTGATAAAAAGACAGGGGAGGGAAGCGAGGAAGAATATGAGCAAATTGTTGCAAAATATCTTCGCGCAACCCCCGAAGAAAGAGAAAGCTACGTAAAACGTAATACCGAAACTCAGGATCCGCAGGATAAAGATCCAGCAGAAGAGAATGAGGGAGTTGGTGATAATCTAAAATATTCTGGAATCAGTGCTGATGCCGGTGCTTTTTCATATTTACAAAATGTAAGGGAAATGGGGATCTGGGCCTGGAAAACCAGCGAAGAAGTAGGAGAAAATGTACTGTGGTACGACCCAATACCGGGTGAATATATTTCCTGCGGTCCTGTCGAAGAGCTAAGTGGTGGTAAGGCTATGTCCTTATAATGTCTTAATTAAAAAAATATTCTATATTAAAAGAAAAAGGAGAAACTGAACAGCTTCTCCTTTCGCATTCGCCCTTTGAGGGAGAACCTAGTTTTTATTACTTTTGTAGTTGGTACGATCAAATTCCCTTCGTTTATAAAAAGACTCATCATCTTTGGAAGTCAGATCATCGTCTGATCTGTGTTTTGGATCATCCTGAAAAGCAGAATCGTTTTCTTTACCAGTAACAGTATTTGATGTAGTCCCTTTTTCATCTTTATCTCTAGTATGGGTATCGCTTAAACTGTCTGCTTTGTGTCCTCGACTTTCCTTAAAGGCAGGGTCATTTTGATTGTCTGCAACTCCGGTAGAACGATTTTCAGTTAAATTGCCGCTATTACCTGTACGGGTATCAGCTTTTCTGTCAGAAAGGTCATCTGCTCCTGTAGCTGCATCTCTCGTAACATTTTCATTCTCACTTGTACGGCTACCAGATCTATCATATGATTCCAGTACTACAATCTCATAATCTCTGTCCACATTTGCTCCTTTTTCCATTCGCTTTGTCTCAGAAAATGTCCTGTGATCAATCCTATCGGTGTAGACAAAATTCTTATCAGTATTAAGCCTAACAAGTCCCACAGGCACTATTAGATGATTCTCTCCGTCTTTGTTAATAAATTCGTGAACACCATCACCAGCACTATCTCTATAGGGCTTATGGTTAGCTTCAATAATGGATTTATCAACTTCAACGTCAAGATACACTACTCTTTGCGTATTTTTATTGACCATAAGGTTATCCACCTTTCCTACTACGCGGTTATCTTTGTCCTGTACTTCCCAGCCTCTTACATCCGGATCATCGCTTGCAACCTTATAGTCGGAAAGTTCATCCAGATAAAACAAATGTTTATTTTTATTGTCTCTATTATTACTAGTATTTGCCATAATTTTTTAATTTTTAATTGTTAGCTCATTTTATTTAGAACATCTCCTGCTTCGTCAAAGAATTTATTGACTTTATCTTTCTGTTCTAACGTGAGAACAGAACCATCAATGTCTTGTACAGCTGATTTTACTTCCTGTACGTCTTGTGAAAGATCAGGAAATTGTTCTTCCTGTAAATTTTCAATTACATTAGTGAGATCACTTCCTGCGTCCTTAATCTTATCAGCATGGTTAGTAGCCATAGGATCCTGAGTGATTTTTTCAGCTTTTTGTCTGATCTCCTCAATGTCCGCATCTATATTCACGTTTAGTTCGTTCGCTTTAGCCTGTACGGCGTTCATAAGATAGATGATAGCATTATTGGTATATTCATGATCAATACCCATTCTGGACTCATCTCCTATGTACGATAAATACCCATCTACACCGCCTACAGTATCATTCCTGTTGTTGTCCCAGTTAGCGGTATTTTCCTCTTCTATAGATGTTGTGTCTATAACTTGTTCCTGTTCGGTTTCATCGATCATCTCATCGTCGTCCCCATTTGCAAAAAGGAAATATAAAATTACCAGTACAATGAGCCCGGCGATTATCCATGGCCAAATGGGCTTTTTCTTTTCAACTTTGATTTCTGCCATAATGTAATTTTTTTGGTTCGAGATTAATTAAATTAGTTGTAGTTCAAAGTTAGAAAATGAAAAGGCAGAATTTATTAAGGTTAAAATAAAGCTTTGTTAATAAAGGCTTTAGCATCTTAGGGTACTGCTATTTTTATTTTTTCAGGGAGAATTTTAACATTTACAATCTTTGTTTCTCCAAGGTATTCTCCGTCAACCTGAAAGGCCACAGGCTCTTTGCAGGTAATTTTTGCTTTCTCTGTTTGAAGAATTTTTATGAAATCGGAACTTAAATTCACCTCATTTCTTAGTGTTTTTAGGATTTCCACCAAATCTAAATTCTTAAAAATTAAGATTTCAAAAACACCATCGTCCAGTTTTCCATCCGGATTCACCTTTGCGCCCGTACCGTATTTCCCGGCATTGGCAATAGCAAGTAAAACTCCTTTTTCTGTAATAGTAGTATCTTTAGTCTCTACAGTGAAGTTGAAGGGATACTTGCTTTGGATAAGTGTAGGAATGGTTTGTAAAAGATATCCAAGCTTACCTCGGAATGTTGAAGATTCATAATTCTTTATGAGTTCAGCATTAATTCCCAGATCACTCATATGCAGCCCAATTTCGTCGTTCAGCGAAATAAGATCTACATCAAGGTAGTGCTGTCCCAATGCAACATTAATTTGCTCTTCCAGGCTTTTGGGTAGATTTAAATTTAAAGCCAGCGCATTGGCAGATCCGCTCGGGATCACCCCAATAGGGATATCCAGACCCTTAATAGCTTCGGCTACCATCTTAATAGTTCCGTCACCTCCGGCAGCTACAATCTTAAAGGGTTTTCTTTCCCTTGTTATTTTCCTAACATGTTTAATGTCCTTTTCGCCTTTTGTATGGTATATAAATACTTCAACATCACATTTTGCGGAAATAGCCTTAAAGTCTTCCACCAGATCTTTCTTATCAATATCACCCGCAATAGGGTTTACAACTAATAAAATTTCTTTAATTTCTTTCATAAATTTAGTCATATGTCTAAAATTAAGTATTTTGTATAAAAACTTTAGTTAGAGAAAAAATAAAAGAATTGAAACTTGATTTAAAATTATATCGCGGTTACGTTAATGACCAGGAACTTGTAGTTTTTGGACATCTTTTCAAATCCTGGGCTCCAGATAAATACAGGCTGGACCGTAAGGGTATTAAGCACGCATTTTCAATATTACATATGTTTAGAATTAAACCTTTGGAAAATGTAGAAATAAGATTAAAATTTAGAGATCTAAATATTACCACAAAGACTCAGGAAGATGGATTTTTCCAATTTACAATACCTTTTACTGAAGATATTGAGAGTGGCTGGCATGAATATACCGTTATATGTGAACTGCACGATTTTGGAATCATAGAAAAAGGGGAGCTACTTAAACCTTATAAAAGTAAATTCGGGATAATTTCAGATATAGACGATACTTTTTTGATTTCGCACAGTAACAACGTATTCAAAAAGCTGTATGTGATGCTTTCTAAAAACATAAATAAACGGAAAATTTTTAATGATGTTGTTCGCCATTATCAGGCTCTCAGTATTGCAGGACAGGATAGCAAGGAAGCATCAAACTCCTTTTTCTATGTTTCCAGTAGCGAATGGAATCTTTACGAATTTATTGAAGAATTCGCCAGAATTCATGAGTTGCCAAAAGCAGTGATTAAGCTGAAGAAAATAAAAACCGGAATACGGGATTTCTTATCCAGTGGTAGAGGTAGCCACGATCATAAATTTGATAAGATTAGCGATATCATTTCGTTTTATCCGAAACTTCAGTATGTTTTGCTGGGAGATGATTCCCAACACGATCCTTTTCTTTACGAGAAAGTGATTAAAATGTATCCAAAAAGTATAGGCGCCGTGTATATCCGGCAGACGAAAAAAACTCAGAAGGAGGAGGTGAAGATTGTTTTAAGGAATATGCAGGATATGGGAGTGGAAACCTGCTATTTCCAAAACAGTGATAAAGCAATTGCACATTCTAAGAAAGTTGAAATTATATAGATTAAAATTTCGATCATAATCTACATAATTTTACCTTAATCCGTTTAAGAAGTAGTATTAATAACCCCTAACATATTTTTGCTTGACACCAATATCTTTTGTTGCCACCCGGCTGGAATTGCCCCGGAAGGACCTTGAAAACACAATAGGACTTATAAGAGAGGGAGCAACCATCCCATTTATTGCCAGATATAGAAAAGAAGCTACAGGAAATCTTAACGAAGTTGAAATCGAAAAAATTGACAGTCTGCTGAAGTCTTTCGATGAGCTTCAGAAAAGGAAAATTACCATCTTAAAGGCTATTGAAGACCAAAATTCTTTAACCGATCCCTTAAAAAAACAAATTGATAACGCTTCAGATCTTGTTCAGCTAGAAGATTTATATCTGCCTTTTAAAAAGAAAAGAAAGACAAAAGCTGATGTTGCACGGGAGCAGGGACTGGAACCATTGGCAAAAATTTTAATGGCTCAGAATTCTTCAAATTCTGAAGAAGCAGCAAACCGATTTGTAAAGGGGGAGATAAAAAATACTTCTGAAGCTTTAGAGGGAGCAAAAAATATTATTGCAGAATGGGTTAATGAAAATCAGGTCGTGCGTCATAAACTAAGGCAGTTGTATTCCAGAACTGCAGTGATTACTTCTAAAGTTGTAAAGTCTAAAAAGGAAACTCCGGAAGCACAAAAATTCTCTCAATATTTTGACTGGAGTGAAAGCCTGAAAAAGATTCCGTCTCATCGTTTTCTTGCTATTCACCGCGCTCAGGAAGAAGGGCTGGTGAGGATAATACTAGAAGTAGCAAAGAAGAAGGCACATGAGATAATTTCTCAAATAATTTTAAAAGGTAATTCTTCTTCTTCTACGGTAATTTCAGAAGCAATAGAAGATTCCTATAAAAGATTATTGAAGCCTTCTTTTTCTACGGAATTTTTAAATGAAGCCAAACTAAAGGCAGATGAGGAAGCTATAGCGGTTTTTGCTTCTAACCTGGAACAGCTACTTATGGCACCTCCTTTGGGAAATAAAAGGATTCTTGCCTTGGATCCCGGCTTTAAGTCTGGCTGTAAGCTGGTATGCCTGGACGAAAGCGGTAAGCTTTTACACAATACTAATATTTATCCGCATCCTCCGCAGAATAAGCTTACCGAGGCAGTACAAACTATAATATCCCTTGTTGAAAAATATGAAATTGATGCTATTTCCATAGGAAACGGAACTGCTTCCCGCGAAACTGAGCAAATAGTAAAGAGTATCCATTTCAGAAACGATATTTCAATTTTTGTAGTAAACGAAGCAGGAGCATCGGTCTATTCTGCTTCTAAAGTAGCGAGAGAGGAATTCCCAGACTGTGATATTACCGTTAGGGGTGCGGTTTCAATTGGTCGCAGGTTGTCTGACCCTCTTGCCGAGCTTGTGAAAATTGACCCTAAAGCAATAGGGGTAGGGCAATACCAACACGAGGTAGACCAGGGAAAATTAAAAGAAAAATTGGATAATGTGGTAATGCTTTGCGTAAACAGAATAGGTGTGAATGTGAATACTGCCAGCAAGGAATTACTTTCTTATGTGTCAGGTGTCGGGCCTACGATTGCTTCAAATATTATCGATTATCGCAATAAAAATTCCGGAATAAAAAACAGAAAGGAATTACTGAAAATCACCAGGTTGGGGCCTAAGGTATTTGAACAATCTGCCGGATTTCTTCGGATAAAGAATGGAAAAAATTTGCTCGATGCTACCGGTGTGCATCCCGAGAGTTACGATATTGTGGAAAAAATGGCACGTACCAATAACATGAAAATTTCTGAATTGGCAGGAAATAAGGAGGTGCTTCAAAAATTACAATTATCGGCCTATATCTCTGCTGAAGCTGGGTTGCCAACTTTAAAAGATATTGTAAGAGAGCTGGAGAAGCCAGGATTAGATCCAAGAAGCGAAATTTCTCAATTTGAATTTGATCCTTCCGTTAAAACCTTTCAGGACTTAAAAGAAGGAATGAAATTGCCAGGTTTGGTCAATAATATTACTAATTTCGGATGCTTTGTAGACATTGGGATTAAAGAAAGTGGGCTGGTTCATATCTCCAAACTGGCAAATAGCTATGTAAGTGATGTAAATAATGTTGTAAAGCTCAACCAGGAGGTTATGGTGACGATTATTTCACTGGATGAGGCTCGGAAGCGGATTCAGCTTTCGTTAATTGACTAAAAGTGCGCTCGGGTAGGTTTATGATGCTCTTAAAGGGGTAAGGTTTTTGTAGAACTTAGTAAACAATTTTACCATTTACAGACGAGCATCAAAAAAGGCAAATATCGGCTCTGGCTAGTCGATATTTGCCTTTTTATTCTTCAGATATATACGTTTTTCAACTAGGCTTCCCGTCTTCCGTCATAATCCTTGTTGTGGAATTCTGTTCTATCGTAAAAATCATCTTCCGACGTATTTCCGGCTTTGGTTCTTCTATTTCTGAAGGAGTCTTTATCAGATTCATCGAGAAAATCTTCGTTTTCCGGTCTTCTTTGTTGCTCTTCGCTTTGGTATTGCTGGTCATAAGCAGAACTTGCCTTAGGCGCTTTTGGATTATTTCCCGCTACACGACTTTCTTTAAAGCCATCTTTATAGTCGCGATTACGGTCTTCATCAAATTGGTTTTCTTTATAGTCGCGATCACGGTTTTCATCATAATCCCGTTCCTCTGTAAAGTTATGATCCTGAGATTGTCGCTTCTCCCGGTCACTTCGCAAATCCTTGTCATAAGAAGTATCGGCATGTTTTTCAGAGGTAACTGTGTTACTTCTTCTGGTTTCTGAAGATTCCTTGTGGCGTGGATGCTCCCGTTCTTCAATTTCCTTGCGACGGACTTGCTCATCAGGAATTCTGCTTGCAGAAGTTCTTTCGTACTCCAGATCCTCGGGAGTACTGTTTCTTCTCGCCTTTGCTCTATCTGAAGAGGAATGACGGTTATAGGATTGAAGCACCGTTTCTTCATAACCGCGATCTATATGGCTTCCAGAACGATAACGTTTTGTTTCGGCAAAAGTACGATGATCTATAGTATCGGTATAAATGTATTTCTGATCCCGGTTAATTCCTACCATTCCAACTGGAATAATAACGTGGTTCTCACCCTCTTTATTCACAAATTCATGAACATCTTCATTAGTTGGTTTCCCATAGGGATCGTGATTTGCTTCAATAATGGTTGAGTCTACTTCCACATCCAGATAAACAACCTTTTCAATTTCTTTATTGACCAAAAGGTTGTCCACCTTGCCAATAACACGATTGTCTGAATCTTTCACTGCCCATCCTCTAATATCAGGATCTTTACTGGAGATTTTATAATCTGATAATTCACTGAAGTGGAAAAGATGCTGATTTTTATTTTTTGTGCTCATAGCTTTTATAATTTATTAATCTAAATCTTTTGTTTTTCTGTTATTATAACTTTCTAAACCAGCGCTTCAATTTTAATCCTGAACGGCGCGTGCAGCTCCTGTAGAAATTTTACATTTGATGAATGGAGCAGCAATCCTGGGGCAAGTGTAACTTCTTCTAATTGGTCAGGATTTTCATTTTCTTCATCAACATTGCCATCCTGAAATAAAAAAACAAGTAAAATTATTCCAAGTATAATCGCAGCCAAAATGATCCATAACCATTTGGATTTTTTCTTCTCTACATTTATCTCTGCCATCTCCTTTAGTGGTTTAATTCTATCTAAGGTAAGCACATAAACCTCTCAGATTATCTAAGCTTAATATAAAGTATTGTTAATTAAGGCTTAAGAGTTTTTTCTGAAGTTGCTGCGTTGCAAAAACTGTAGACTGAAAATTAAAACTGGGATTGAAATAATTTTGAAAATGAGCAAAGGCTTACAAAAGCTGAAGGTTTCCCTGTAATTCCAGAACTTGTAAACAAAAAAATCCCGGAAGCTTAAATAAAAGTTTCGGGATAATAGTTTAAATATACAGATTTTATCTATAAGTACCTGAAGGAAAAACAACCAGACTTTCATGCCCTTTTTTCCCGACGGCAGCTACGCCAAAAAAGTAATTGTCTATAACTATACCTTCAAGAGTAAATTCGTTTACGTCACCTACAAAGCGGGAGTGGTCCCAGGTTGGGGAAGTGGTATCCCTCCAGTAGATTTTGTAACCGGCAATATCTCCTTCTACTTCTTTCCACCTCAGTTTTGTAGAAGCTTCCACGATTCCGCCAATTTCGACATTTTCTGGTGCCGGAGGAGCCCAGGCAAGGCTGGCAAGATTAATTGCGTTTACGGCAGTTAATTTTTCAGCATAATCAAAATTAACACCTTCAATTACATCGCCATATGCTATTCCATCTTCCGTTCTTATATCCTGATGCTGACGGTTATAATTTTCATGAGCTTCCATTATTCTTACACCTGCAAAACCAAGATCATTAAAAGGCCGGTGATGGCCGCCGCGTCCAAAGCGATCGAGCCTGTAAATCATCATCGGGTTCATTTCAGGCATATAGGTTTCTGTGGTATTGTGAATATAGCGGGCGAGCTGCCGGGAAATGCCATCTACCTCACCACCATAGAATCTGCGCATGGTCCTTTCCTGTTCAGTTTCAGTAGGAGGGACAGGTTCAGAAAAGATGCGAAAGGTACGGTTATCTATTACTCCGTCGACACCTTCAATATTTCCAATCATATCGTTATTCAGTATGCCTATGATCTCCCAGTTATTTTTTTTGGCATATTCTACCAGGCCTTTTCCTCCAAAGAGTCCCTGTTCTTCTCCAGAAAGTCCCACATAAACGATACTATTTTCGAACTCATAGTTGGAAAGTACTCTTGCGGCTTCGATGGTACCGGCCATCCCGCTGGCGTTGTCATTTGCACCGGGCGCATCACCTTCATAGTCCATAGTATCAGAATTACGGGAATCTATGTCGCCGCTCATGATGATGTAGCGATTAGGATATTTTGTGCCTTTTTGAACGGCAATTACATTAACAATCCATGCCTCATGGGGGATTCGCTGGCCATCTTCGGGAGTTACAAAATCTTTCTGATAAAAAACATCCAGACAATCCTGGCAGTCACCGGAGATATTATCAAATTCAGATTTAATCCACCTTCTGGCGGCACCAATTCCTCTTGTACTGGAAACAGTATCGCTAAAGGTATTTCTGGTGCCGAAATTTGCCAATTTTCGGATATCGTGTTCTATGCTGTCGGCAGAGACTTTTTCAATAATTTCATAGATGCGTGCATCTGTTTGTTGGGAAAGGCCGGTAGAAGATACTAAGACGCTAAAAATGAGAAAAGTTAAGCTTTGGGATAATTTCGTTTTCATGCTTTTAATTTTTGTAAAGATACCACCTCTTTGGCGATGATACAAAAGGGTGATATTTCAAAAGAAGACATAAAAAAAGCTCCGTTTCCGAAGCTTTTTATTCAATTTCATAGAAATGAAACTTTTAGCTGGCTTTCATTTTATGAATTTCAGCCTTAGCTTCATTTATTTTTTCTTCCGATTTTGATTTGCTAAGATTAGCTTTTGTTTTTGCTTTTAACGCATCCACTTTATGGTTTAGGGAATCTGTAAAGTTGTTAATCTTTCCTTTTGCGCCAGAAATATAATCATCTCCTGTTTGAGTGATTGCCTTACGAGTCTCAGCACCTTTTTTTGGAGCAAACAATATACCGGCAACCGCACCTGCAGCAGCCCCTGAAATTAATCCTATCAACAATTTTCCTGATTTCATAATAGTCTGTAGTTTATTAGTTTAGTTTCTAATTCTAATGAGAATGTAAAAGTAACGCGAATAAGCGTTAAGACCATAAACTGCTCGTTAACATTGGTATAAACTTTTTTCTGAAATGTCAATATTTTAACAAAAATGTTCTATCCGTTTTCGGTAAAAGCTTGCAGAATTGTTCTCACTTTTTTAGTGTCTTCTACATAATACCTGGCGCTGGTTTGCTTGATCCCGACTTTTACGGTATACGCTTTTTCAGGAAGTTCTTTAAACATGTATTCATCTGTCCAGTCGTCTCCTATAGCAAAAATGAAATCCTGATCTCTCAATTTTTTGTTTGAAGCTTTTCCTTTGTTAACTCCACTGCTTTTGATTTCCAGCACTTTATTACCATTTAGAACACTTAGTCCATGGTTTGAGATGAGCTCCTTCAATACATTTGATAGTTCATTTGCTCTTATTTCACCCAGTTCAGGATCGGCTTTTCTGTAATGCCATGCCAGGGAATAATTTTTTTCTTCAATAAAAGTACCCGGTGTCCTATCCACAAAATTTTCGATCACGGGTCGAACAGCTTCCATCCAGTCGTTCTTTACATTTTCTGAAAGTACCCAGTCAGCCCTTTTTTCCCGTACCCAAGTCCCATGTTCAGAGATTAGATCGATAGGTGTATCTTCCCACCATCTACCAAGTGTATCTTTATCCCTTCCGCTAATAAGAATAACTTCTGTATTCTCCTGGTTGGCGAGTTTTTTTATAATTGTGATTAATTCTTCGTCGGGTTGGGCATTCTCGGGCTTATCTGCAAAATTTACCAATGTCCCATCGTAATCCAGGAATAGAATCCTGCTTTTCGCATTTTTATAAGTTTCAAGAAGATCATCATACACTTTGGAATTTATTCTTATCGCCTCAAATGCCTGACGGTTATCTTCAGTATTACGCAGGGCTTTCATAAAATCCTGTGCCCACTTCTCTACACTGTAGCGTTTTAACCTCTTTTGAATCATTTTGTTACGCGAAATCTGCTCCTCTTCCGGCATTTCAAAAGCCTGTTTGAGCGTAGAGGCTATTTGGTCAAAATTATTCGGATTAATAATAAGCGCTTCATTCATCTCATGTGCAGCACCTGCCATTTCGCTTAAGATCAAAACACCTGTATGATTGGTCCTGGTGGCTACATATTCCTTAGCAACCAGGTTCATCCCGTCCCTAATGGGTGTAAGTAAAGCAATATCACAGGAAGTATAGAGATCGATAAGATTTTCAAAAGGCATAGACCTGTAGAAGTACCAGATGGGCGTCCAACTTACGGTAGAGAATTTACCATTTATGCGCCCCACAAGTTCATCAATTTCTCTTTTTAGGCGTTGATATTGCGGCACATTGGAACGGGAAGGAACAGCGAGCATGACAAGCCTTACTTTTTCAATAAATTCCGGATATTTGTCCAGAAAATATTCAAAAGCCCTTAGGCGGTTAGCAATTCCCTTTGTATAATCCAGGCGATCCAGACTTAAAATTAATTTAGCATCTGGTGTAGCCTTTAGGTGGTGATCCAGCCTTTGTTGTAATTCAGAATGATTTTCGGATGTTTTTTCAAAATGATCAAGTGCAGCTTTTTCAAATTTTTCGTAATCAATTCCCATTGGGAAGGAATCTACCTTCACAATTCTGTCTGGAAGCGTAATTTCATTAAAATCTACCTGGTGCCTAAGAATCCGGCTAACAGAACTCAGGAAATGTCTTTCATAATCGTAGGTGTGGAATCCTATAAGATCGGCACCTAAAACTCCTTCCAGAACTTCATCCCTCCATGGGAGCGTTCTAAACACTTCATAAGAAGGGAATGGTATATGGTTGAAAAAGCCAATTATCGCATCTGGAGCCTGTTCCCTAATCATTTTAGGAACCAATAGCAACTGGTAATCGTGTACCCAAATGTGATCTCCCTCCTGATAATGCTTTAAAACTTCATCGGCATATTTTTGATTTACCTGTTTATAGGTTTCCCAGTACCAGTCATCAGATTCGGTAAATTCCATAAAATAATGAAATAGTGGCCAGATGGTACGGTTACTAAACCCATAGTAGAACCCTTCAATTTCATCTTCAGTAAGATTAACCGCCACGCAATCTTCTTCCCGGGCTTTGCTTTTAACATCATCAAGGAGATGTTCGGGGATTTCTTCTACAGTCATTCCACTCCATCCTATCCAGATACTGTCTCCTTCTTTATGAAAGGACTTGAGACCTGTTGCAAGACCACCAACGCTGGGGGTAACTTCCAATTTTTCATTTTGAAGGTTAATTTGTAAGGGTAATCTGTTCGAGATAATTATGGTTTTGCTCATATTTTTCGTTGGTTCTGTTGCAGCAAAGTTGATTTTTCTTAAATTTCCGAAAATCATATTAGAATACCACCCTTTTAAAAGAACTTTAAGATTATATGGAAAATTTAGATTACGGAATAATTGGAAACTGTAAAAGTGCTGCCCTGGTTTCAAAAACTGGTTCTATGGATTGGTGTTGTCTCCCCAACTTCAATTCGGCAGGAATTTTTGCAAAATTATTAGACGATGAGATAGGAGGAAGTTTCGAAATAAATACAGGTGATGATTATAATATAGAGCAGGAATATCTTTGGGAAACCAATATTTTAAGTACAGTGTTTGATAATGGCGAGGATGCATTTCAGCTAATCGATTTCATGCCACGCTATTCGCGCAATGATGGTTCTTACTACGCTCCGCCAGATATTATAAGGTTTTTTCGGTTACTTAAGGGAGCTCCTAAGTTTAAAGTTATTTACAATCCGCGCCTGGAGTTTGCAAAGGAAAAAACGTTTAATGAGAATAAAGGCTCTTATATTAAAAGCTTTACAAGAGAAGGGAAATATGACTCCCTCTTCTTATATTCAAGTTTTGATCTGGACAGTATTCTCGAAGAAAGGGAAATTGTTCTGAAGGAAAATTCTTACTGTTTACTCGCCTATCATGAGAAACTTATTCCTCAAACCCTGGACAGGTCATACCTTAAATTTCAAAGGACGAAAACTTATTGGATGAACTGGAGCGAAAAGACAACCAGGTATTCTCATTATCACAACGAAATTATGAGAAGCGCATTGGTTCTTAAAGCTTTGAGCTATAAAAAATCGGGTGCTGTTCTGGCTGCAGCTACCACTTCTTTGCCGGAGACGATTGGAGAGGAACGTAACTGGGATTACCGGTTTTGTTGGATTAGGGATGCCTCTATGGTGATAAAAGTGATGGCCGGATTAGGCCATGTGCAGTCTGCCAAAGAGTTTCTTCAGTTTATTATTGATATTATACCGCACAAAGATGAAAAAATTCAAATCATGTACGGTATAAATGGAGAAAAGGAACTTACTGAACATATTTTGGATCATTTAAAGGGCTATAAAGGTTCTGCTCCTGTTAGAACCGGTAATGCAGCATATATTCAGAAGCAAAATGACATTTATGGAATTTTGATGGAGGTAATTTATCAGCAGTTCCTTCAGTTTGAAACTTCTTTGGAAAATAGCGAGGAATTGTGGACCATCGTTCGTGGAATCGTAATGATTGTGGAAGAAAACTGGCAAAAACCAGATAAGGGTATATGGGAACTTCGTACCGAAGACCGCCATTTTGTTTTTTCAAAACTTCTATGTTGGGTCGCAATAGACCGGGCTATAAAAATTGGAGAGGTTTTGCGTATGGGAATAAACGATACAAAATGGAAAACCCTGCGTGCAGATATTTATAATGATATTTATAACAATGGTTGGAATGAAGAAATCCAGGCATATACACAATCCTACGGTTCAAAAGATCTTGATGCTTCCACTTTACTAATGGAGTCTTATGGGTTTATTGAAGCAGAAGATCCACGTTTTGAAAGTACAGTGAGGGCGACAGAAAAGGAACTTTGCCGCGACGGACTTATGTATCGCTATAAAAATAAAGATGATTTTGGAGAACCTACATCATCCTTTACGATCTGTACTTTCTGGCTCATTGATAGCCTATATAAAATAGGAGAAAGAGAGAAAGCTAGAGCTATGTTTGATCAGCTTCTTTCTTACAGCAATCATTTAGGGCTTTTTAGTGAAGATATAGATTTTGAAACCAAACGTTTGTTAGGGAATTTTCCACAGGCATATTCTCATCTGGCACTAATTGAAACAGCAGCGAATTTTAGTAAAGGACTGGTTTCTGAAGAAAACTTTTTAGGAGTTTTCTAAGGGCTTTTCTGTGGGGATACTAATTCTCGTTTTCGGCAGGCTTTCAGGGTAGTTTTTCTGGATATACTTTAACATATTTTCCCGAAGATATACCCTGAGATCCCAAGCCGTTGAAGAATCTTTAGCGCTTACCAGTAATCTCACTTCCACAGTTTTTTCAGTTGCATCTGTAACCTGGATAACGTTTACCTGTTTATCCCAAAACGGAGTAGCTTCCAGCAGCCGTGTTTGTTCTTCCCTCAATTTTTCAACCGGAATTTGATAGTCTGTATAAAGAAATACAGTTCCAAGAATGTCGGCAGACTGTCGCGTCCAGTTCTGAAAAGTATTTTCAATGAAATATGTAGAAGGAACGACCAGTCTTCTTTTATCCCAGATCCGTACCACAACATAAGTGAGGGTGATTTCTTCGATTTTCCCCCATTCTCCTTCTACAATTACAACATCCTCGAGTCTTATGGGCTGTGTTAACGCGATCTGTATTCCGGCAAGCAGCGTCCCTATGGCCTTTTGAGCTGCCAGACCTATAATTATTCCCGCGATCCCTGCAGAAGTTAATAAGCTTATCCCTACAGAACGGATACTTTCAAAAGTCATTAATGCTATACTCACTGCCAGAAGAACAATTATAAAAATTATAATGTTCTCCAGGATCATAAACTGAGTGTAAACTTTCCGGGCTTTTAGATTATCTTCAGTATCAACATCGTACTTCCGAAGCATTTGGACCTTAAAAACCTTCAGAAAGATGATAAGGATCCAGGCCACGCTCAGTATAATCCCAATCGTACTGAGGCGGCCAACAATGGAGTAGGTATAATCAAACCTGAATAGCCTGGCGATAATAGCAACTTTAGCCAAAAGACAACACAGAAATATTAGCAAAGGAACCCGGATTCTATTGGCAAAGTTGACGGGTAAGATATTTCGTGGATCTTTACCTATTCTTCTTAGAAGATAAAATGTAGATACAAAGCATACGATTAACGCAATAATACCTGCAATTGTATATTGAAGCATTTCCTGATCCAGTTCTTCCATATTTGGGTAATTCTAAATATTATTTTTAAAACTATATAAAAAATGCTTCTTTTTGAATTAAAATGGATCAAATTAAGCTCTTTTTAACTATATAAGCTTCATTTTTTTTGCCTGTAAGACTTTCTTTGTCATTTCTGAAGAATATCTACCATAGTTCTTTTAGATTTAGAGAAATTTGTAAACCTTAAAAAGAGGAGACTCCAAAATGCCAATTATCGACCTTAAGAAATGACACATATGAAAGCTAATTTTATTTTATTCTTCGGAATTATCAGTCAGGTGTTTGCCGTACAAAGTTGCGGTGCACAGAATAGTCGCATCGTTACCGAAGGAGCAGAACTTCGTCTCGTTGCAGATGGATATGATTTTACTGAAGGGCCGGCGGCAGATAAAAACGGCGACGTGTTCTTTACAGATCAACCAAATGACCATATTATTAAATATGATGTTGAAGCTGATTCAGTTTCTGTTTTTATGGAAGGAGCGGGAAGGTCTAACGGACTTTATTTTGATGATGAAAATAATCTCATAGCCTGTGCAGATGAAGAATTTCAGCTTATCAAAATAAGCCCCAATAAGGATATTGAAGTTCTTGTAGATGATTTTGAGGGGAAAAAATTAAATGGCCCTAATGACCTCTGGATAGCTGAAGATGGAGGAATTTACCTGACTGATCCTTATTACCAAAGGCCTTACTGGGATCGCACATCTCCCGATCTGGAAAGTCAAAATGTATATTACCTGGCTCCTGGTGCAAAATCATTAATTACTGTAGCAAAAGATCTTGTGCAGCCCAATGGAATTATTGGAACTTTGGATGGCAAGACACTGTATGTAGCAGATATTGGAGACAAAAAAACCTATTCCTATACTATTGCTACAGATGGCAGTTTGAGCGAAAAAACCTTATTTGTAGAAATGGGTTCAGATGGGATGACTTTAGATAACCAGGGAAATTTGTATATAACCGGGGATGGCGTAACGGTTTTTGATAAAAACGGAAAACAAATTAAGCATATTGCTGTAAATGAGAACTGGACTGCAAATGTAACTTTTGGAGGAAAAAATGGACAGACTTTATTTATTACTGCAATGGATGCATTATACAGCCTTAAAATGAACGTAAAAGGAGTGAGATGGTAGAAGAGTTTTTAGCTGAATTATATAAAAAAGCCGTCTGAAGACGGCTTTTTTTGCAATAAACAGCATGCTTAGAAGCAATATTTGTTTTCTGAAGTCAGTTTTTCAGCTATTAGGTTTCGTAATTGAACAACATTCGGGTGATTCTGGTATTTCGTAAAGCGCTTTAGTCCCATAAGCATCATACGCTGCTCGTCACCTTCAGCAAAAGATACAATTCCCTCTTTAGCCTTTTGGTTCACTGTGTCTACAGCATGATACAGATAGAGCTTAGCCATGGCGATTTGCTCTTTTTGAGCATCCTCACCAAAACGTTTTGCATTCTTTTCAGCTCTTAGAATGGCAGATTCTGCCAGGTAAATTTCAATTAAAATATCTGCGGAAGCCATTAAAAGCTGCTGATGTTCTTCCAGTTGAGGTCCAAATTTTTGTACGGCGCTCCCGGCAGTCATTAAAAATACCTTTTTAAGCTTGCCGATCATTTCTTTTTCTTCTGCGAACAATTCAGAATAATCGGGTTTGTCCATAGAAGGAATTCCGGTTAACTCGTCTGCCACAGCTGTAGCCGGCCCCAGAAGATCAACATGCCCTTTCATGGCTTTTTTAACCAGCATTCCAACGGCAAGCATGCGATTAATCTCGTTGGTGCCTTCGTAAATTCTGGCAATACGGGCATCCCTCCATGCAGATTCCATTGGGGTATCAGCAGAGAATCCCATTCCGCCGTAAATCTGAATCCCTTCATCACTACAATTCTGAATATCTTCAGAACAGGCTACTTTTAAGATCGAACATTCAATAGCATATTCTTCAACACCCTTAAGTTCAGCTTCAGCATGTGAATTTCCACTTTCTAATCTTAGGTTAATACGATCTTCAATATTTTTTGCTGCCCTGTAAGACGCCGCTTCCCCGGCGTATGCTGATGTTGCCATTTCTGCAAGTTTGGATTTTATAGCACCAAACTTCGCAATTGGGGTATCAAACTGAACTCTGTCGTTGGCATATTTTACAGAAAGGTCGGTCACGCGTCTTTGTGCATCCAAAGAAGCTGCGGCAAGTTTAATCCTCCCGATGTTCAATGCATTCATGGCAATTTTAAAACCATTTCCCCTTTCAGAAAGCATATTTTCCACCGGAACCTTAGTGTCATTAAAGAAAACCTGGCGGGTAGAGGAGGAGTGGATTCCCAGCTTTTTCTCTTCTTCGCCAAAGGTGATTCCATTTTTTGGATCATTTTCAACTATAAAGCCGGTGATGTTCTTATCATCTTCAATCCTCGCGAAAACAATAAACACATTTGCAAAACCTGCGTTGGAGATCCACATTTTTTGTCCGCTAATGCTGTAATAGTGGTCATCTTCAGAAAGAACTGCTTTTGTCTTTCCGGAATTGGCATCACTACCCGCTCCCGGCTCCGTAAGGCAATAGGCACCAAACCATTCCCCAGTTGCTAATTTTGGAACATACTTTTTCTTCTGTTCTTCAGTTCCATAAAGTGTAATCGGCATTGTACCAATTCCTGTGTGCGCACCAAAAGCAGTGGCGATAGAGCCGGTGGCGCCCGATATATAATCACACACCAACATCGTGGAAACAAAGCCCATTCCCAGCCCGTCGTATTCTTCCGGGACAGCAACTCCAAGGAAACCAAGCTCCCCTGCTTTGCGCATGATTTCTTCGGTTAAGTTATAGTTCTTCTTTTCGAACTCTTCTTTGTTCGGCCAGATCTCACGCTCCACAAATTCCTTAACAGAATCGCGCATCATAATTTGTTCGTCGTTAAAGTCTTCCGGAGTGAAAACATCTTCGCAGCTGGTTTCCTTTACCAGGAATTGGCCACCGCGGAGTAATTCTTTATTTTCTGTAGTTTCCATTTTATTATTCTGAATTATAAAGAAAACAGATAAGAGAGAAAAGAAAAGAGACTATAGCTTGTTTTGAAAGCTCATTGTCATCTTCTGAAATTCTGTAATCTTCTCTTCTAAGTTTTCTAATTGTTGTTGATTAATATAATTTTTATGCTTTGCTATTAAAAGTTGAGTACCTAATTCAAAAGAAGATCCTAAAGAAATGTCCAAATAATGAGAAAAACCTTTTTCTGTTTTAGCAGAACCTTCGGCTATATTACTAGGCACGGAAATAGAACATCGGCTCATTTGAGAACTCAAATCATATTTTTCATGATTAGGGAATTTGAGTAATAGATCCGAAGTATCATTAGCTATCTCAAGACCTAACTTCCAAATCTTGAGATTTTTATAATTATGCCTTTTTCTTTGGGTCATTTATATTTTCTCTATTCTTTTCTCTCTATTCTTTTTTCTACGAAAGAAACTCATAAACTCCCGCAGCTCCCTGTCCGGTTCCGACGCACATGGTTACAAGGCAATGTTTATTTTTGAGGTTTCTTTTGCGCATTTCGTCAAAAATCTGAACAGATAGTTTTGCTCCAGAACATCCCAGAGGGTGGCCCATAGCAATTGCACCACCGTTAACATTTACTACATCGGGATTTAATCCTGTCTCGCGGATTACCGCGAGGGATTGGGAAGCAAAAGCTTCGTTTAATTCTATGAGTTCCATATCCTGCAGTTTGAGTCCGGCGCGTTTTAAAGCTTTAGGAATGGCAATTACAGGGCTAATTCCCATTACGCGTGGATCTACCCCGGCCACACCGTAGTTTACTAGTCGCGCAATAGGTTCCAGATTTAATTCTTTTACCATTTCTTCATTCATTACCATCGTAAAAGCAGCACCATCGCTCATTTGGGAAGCATTACCTGCAGTTACACTTCCTCCTTCTCTAAATACCGGTCTTAGACGGGAAAGTGCTTCTACAGAAGTATCTGCACGTGGACCTTCATCTTTGTCTACAGTATACTTTCGGGTTTCCTTTTTCCCTTCAGCATTAATAAAATTTTCTTCGACTTCAATAGGGACGATCTGATCTTTAAATTTATCTTCCTTTAAAGCTTTTAGTGCCTTTTGATGAGAATTGAAGGCAAACTCATCCTGATCTTCACGGCTGATATTGTACCTTTTTGCCACCTCTTCTGCAGTAAGTCCCATTCCCCAGTAATAATCTTCGTGGCCCTCTTTTGCAACCTGATAATTGGGAACGGGTTTGTAACCACCCATTGGAATATAGCTCATACTTTCTGAACCACCTGCAATAATACAGTCTGCCATTCCCGCCTGGATCTTAGCCGAAGCCATTGCAATGGTTTCAATTCCCGAAGCGCAGTAGCGGTTAACAGTCACGCCGGGAACATCTTCAATGTCCAGTCCCATTAAAGAGATTAAACGTCCCATGTTGAGCCCCTGTTCAGCTTCGGGCATCGCATTTCCAACCATCACGTCGTCAATACGTTTCTTGTCCAACTGCGGAAGCTCTTTCATTAGATGTTCAATGGTTTCCGCTGCCAGTTCATCTGGTCTTTTAAACCGAAACACTCCGCGGGGAGCCTTTCCCACTGCGGTTCTATATGCTTTTACTATGTATGCTGTTTTCATATAAGCCCCCTATCCCCCGAAGGGGGAACACCTATTAGGGGTTAATAGGATTTTTTATCCTTGTTCCTTTAAAGAGAACAACAGGATTTTATTAAACAAAATTTTTCCAGAACGTCTTTTACTCCTCCCCTTTGGGGAGGCTGGGTGGGGCTTCTAATTTCTTAGCGGTTTCCCCTTCTGCAACATGTGCTGAAGCCTTTCCAGAGTTTTGCGTTCTCCGGTAAGGGAAAGGAAAGCTTCCCGTTCCAGGTCCAGTAGGTATTGTTCACTTACATAAGACGCTTCAGAAAGATCACCACCGGCCATCACGTAGGCTAACTTGTTGGCAATTTTCTTATCGTGTTCGCTAATGTATTTTCCTGCAAACATCTGGTCTGTTCCTACCAAAAATGCTCCAAGTGCCTGTTTTCCAAGTACCTTAATATCTGTTCTATGGATGGGTTTTGTATATCCGTTTTCTGCCATTAGCAAAGCGTGTTTCTTAGCAATTGCAAGTTGCCTGTCCGGATTCACTACTACAATATCTTTTCCTTTCTGAAGAATATTGGTGTCAAAAGCTTCGTATGCTGATGTGGATACTTTTGCCATTCCTATCGTAAGGAAGTGCTCTCTTAACCTGTTAAGCTCTACATCGTCTTTTTGAAAAGTATCTGAAGCTCTAACCGTCATTTCCTTGGAACCACCACCGCCTGGAATAACACCAACTCCAAATTCAACAAGACCAATATAAGTTTCGGCTGCGGCAACAACTTTATCTGCATGCAGTGAAAGTTCACATCCGCCGCCCAGCGTCATCGCGTGTGGTGCGGCAACTGTGGGAATAGAGGAGTAGCGCATGCGCATCATGGTATCCTGAAAATATTTAATGGCCATATTCAGTTCTTCATATTCCTGCTCTACAGCCATCATAAAGATCATCCCAATATTTGCACCCACAGAGAAGTTTTTACCATTATTGGCAACTACTAATCCCTGGTAGTCTCTTTCAGCAATATCAATGGCTTTGTTAAGGCCGTCTAGAACATCACCGCCAATACTGTTCATTTTACTTCGGAATTCGACATTCAGGATTCCATCACCAAGATCTTCAACTACAACTCCGCTGTTTTTAAAGACTTCTTTGGATTCCCTAATGTTGTCCAGGATAATAAATGCATCCTGGCCGGGAACTTTTACTTGTTCTTTCTTCGGAATGTCATAGTAATAGGTATTACCGTTTTTCACGGTGTAAAAACTCTTACTGCCACTCGCCAGCATTTCGTTTACCCATGCGGCAGGCTCGTAACCTTCCGCTTTCATCATTTCAATTCCTTTTTCTACACCAAGGGCATTCCATATCTGGAATGGCCCATGCTCCCAGCCAAAACCGGCACGCATGGCATCATCAATTTTATAAAACTCATCGGTTATCTCCGGAATTCGGTTTGAAGCGTAAGCAAACAAAGCAGAAAAGTTTTTTCTGTAGAATTCCCCCGCTTTGTCTTTTCCGTTTATAAGCACTTCAAATCGGTCTTCGACTTTATCAATCGTCTTGGTTTGCTCCAGTGTGCCGAAATTTGCCTTTTTTTGATCCCGGTATTCCAGCGTGTTTAAATCCAAAGATTTAATTTCACTGGATCCATCGTCTTTTTTGATTTTCTTGTAGAATCCCTGTCCGGTTTTACTTCCCAGCCATTTGTTGTCCATCATGGTCTGGATAAAATCCGGAAGTGCGAAAAGATCGTGGGCTTCATCATTGGGAACACCTTTATGTAAGCCATTTGCAACGTGCACGAGGGTATCCAGCCCAACAACATCAACCGTTCGAAAGGTAGCCGACTTTTGGCGGCCAATTACCGGTCCTGTAAGCTTATCTACTTCTTCAATGGTCATATCCATATCCTTTACCATATGGAAAAGGCTCATAATGCTGAAAATACCCACCCGGTTTCCAATAAATGCCGGGGTGTCTTTTGCTACTACAGAAGTTTTTCCGAGGAATTTTTCTCCGTACTCATTCAGAAACTGAAGAACTTCTTCTGAAGTTTTTGGCCCGGGAATAATCTCGAATAACCGCAGATATCGTGGCGGATTAAAGAAGTGCGTTCCGCAGAAATGCTTCTGAAAATCTTCACTTCTTCCTTCACTCATTTGCTGAATTGGAATTCCCGAGGTATTTGAAGTAATTAAAGTTCCTTCTT
Source organism: Autumnicola lenta (assembly GCF_031846515.1). NCBI lineage: Bacteria > Pseudomonadati > Bacteroidota > Flavobacteriia > Flavobacteriales > Flavobacteriaceae > Autumnicola > Autumnicola lenta. Next base: position 22,790 of record NZ_JAVRHO010000015.1, on the reverse strand, counting down.
GTCTATGCTTCTCCAGGTTTTCGAAAACCTGTTGTTTAATATCCAGCCGTTCTACAACAACTTCAATTATCCAGTCAACTTCAGAAACTTTAGAAATATCGTCCTCAAGGTTTCCGGTTTTTATCCTCCGTGCGAAATCCTGATGGTAAATTGGAGAAGGTTTGGATTTTAAAGAAGCCTGGAGAGAATCGTTTACAATACGATTTCTTACAGCTTTATCTTCAAGGCTCAGGCCTTTCTTTTTTTCTTTGTCATTTAGTTCGCGGGGAATAATGTCCAGCAGTAATACCTCCACACCAATATTGGCAAAGTGGCAGGCAATCCCGCTTCCCATAATTCCGGAGCCTATAACGGCAACTTTATTAATTCTTCGTTTCATACATTTCGTTTTTTGGCAGAGATATCAATAAAAATGTCTGTACCATTTATATCACTATTGGTCAGTTTCTAATTTATTTAAGCTGATTTCTTCTTTGTAGATTTTTCTTTCAGAAATAAGGTCGGTGATGGTATTGGCAACTTTATTGAAGGTCGCGAGTTCTTGAGGCGTAACATTTTCTTTTACAGCTTCATCAAACCGCAAGACAACTCTTTTTGAAAAATCCCGCATTTCCTTCCCAAAATCAGTGAGATGCAAAAGAACACTTCTACCATCTTCCGGGTTTTTCTTTCTAAGGATTAATCCTTTCTCCTCCATGGTTTTAAGGATACGTGACAAACTGGTGGCTTCCATTCCCATTTTGGGTCCAAGAGAGGTAGAGGGTGTTCCGTTTTCGGGATCTATACTCAGGAGAGCAAAACCTGTAGCCATGGTGCTTCCTGCTTTTCCGGCTTCTTCATTATACATCTTGGAAACTGCCATCCAGGTAGCCCGCAATACGTAATCAATGGTTTTTTCCTTCATTGTTTTTGTCTGTGAATTCCAAAGTTAGCAAAAAATATTATGCATGCATAATAAAAGACAGTCAAAAATTATAGGAATCTAAAAGTTTTAGGTTAGAGGCTGAAAAAAAACTCTCCGGTGGCGGAGAGTTTAAAATACATATACTATTTTGAAAATCAGTAATTAATGCTGGTAAATTTTATCATATAGATCTGAGTAACGATCTTTAATGTTTCTTCTCTTCAGTTTCATGGTAGGAGTAAGCTGATCGTTATCGATTCCCCACACTTCGGGTATTAATTCAAATTTCTTTACCTGCTCCCAGTGACCGAATTTTATATTATAAAAATCAACTTCTTCCTGGATCCTTGAAATCACTTCAGAATTTCTCACAAGAGCGTCGTTGGAATCACCAATATCAATTTTTTTACGTTCTGCCCAATCCCGTACAAATTCGAAGTTTGGCTGAATGAAAGCTGCAGGCATTTTTTCACCTTCCCCAATAACCATAATTTGTTCTATAAAACGGGATTGCTTCATAATATTCTCGATAATTTGAGGAGCAACATATTTTCCTCCGGAAGTTTTGAACATTTCTTTTTTTCTGTCGGTAATCTTCAAAAATCCATCTTTATCAATTTTACCAATATCCCCGGTGTGAAAAAATCCATCTGAATTTATGGCTTCTCTGGTTTTTTCTTCATCCTTATAATACCCGATCATAAGATTGGGGCCTTTGGTCAGAATTTCCCCGTCTTCAGCAATTTTCACTTCTACATTATCTATAACTTTTCCTACAGTCCCTATTCTAAAGCCTTTGTTCCGTTCATCATTAACAGCAATTACAGGAGAGGTTTCTGTTAATCCGTAACCTTCCATAACCGGAATTTCAGCTGCAGCAAAAACCCTTGCGAGTCTTGGCTGTAAGGCAGCACTACCCGAAACAATTAGATCAATATTTCCTCCCAGTCCTTCTTTCCATTTGGAGAAGATCAATTTTCTGGCAAGGCTCAACCTGGTCTCATACCACCAGCCGTTTGCACCATAAGGCTCATATTGTAAGCCCAGTTCCACGGCCCAGTAAAAAAGTTTTCTTTTTATTCCACTAAGGGTATTTCCCTTTGCAATAATTTTATCGTAAACTTTTTCGAGTAATCTCGGAACTGCAGTAATTACATGCGGTTTTACTTCTTTAAGGTTGTCACTTATTTTATCGATGGACTCAGCAAAATAAATGGAAACACTGTAGTACTGGTACAGGTAAAGAATCATCCTTTCAAATATGTGGCATACCGGAAGAAAACTTAGACCCACATAAGTTCCAAATTCAAACGGAACCCGCGGGGCACTGTTCAAAACATCGCTTACTATATTTTCATGAGAAAGCATCACGCCTTTGGGTCTTCCTGTAGTGCCGGAGGTGTAGATTAAGGTTGCAAGGTCGCTGGACTTTACAGATTTTTTTAACTTTTCCACTTCGTCCTGATTTCCCTTATCTTCCCCCAGTTTCATCACTTCTTTCCAGTTCTTACAGGTGGCGATTTCATTAAAGCTGTAAACTTCTTTGAGTTTTGTTTTTCCTTTAATGGCATTAAGTTTTTGCAGGACTTCTTCATCAGAAACAAAACAGTAAGTAGCTTCACTATGGTTTAGGACATACTCATAATCTTCTTCAGAAATTGTTGGATAAACAGGTACGTTTTGAGCTGCTATCTGCAAAACACCAATATCAAGAATGTTCCATTCTGTTCTATTGGAACTAGAGATAACGGCAATCTTATCGTTTGGTTTTACTCCAAGCCTAAGAAGTCCCCTGCTCATGGTATTGGCCCTGTCGATGTATTGCTGTGTAGAAATTGATTCCCAGGCGTTATTATATTTTGTACTTAAAGCTTTTTCCAGGGGATGATTCTCCAACTGATAATATGGAAAATCAAAAAGTCTTTTTATCTCTGTCATGCGTCCTGTTAATATGGGATTCTCTGCAAAATAGCAATTTTCTATCCTATATCAAATGGAATTTTTAAAAAAAGAAGTGTTATTTTATCAAGTATTAAACATAAAAATTATTAATTAACTATTCTTAAATATGGTGTCTATAGCCCAGCACGCTTTCTATTCCTGCCAAGATTGTATTAAAAATATCCGATTTTCGTTAAACTGATTCTAAATTTTTTATCTCGTAAAAAATTTCTCAATTAACTATGTAACTTATGGATTCATTCTAAAAACACAAAGATTATGAAAGCTATGAAATCTATTTTAATTTGTTCAATATTACTAATGGTATTGAGCTGTGGGCCGCGGGTACAAACGGTTAAACCTATGGACACAGATCTTAGCAAGTATAGTACTTTTGCTTACCTGCCCAATACTAATGCTGAAGTTCCCGGCAAAGCTTATAATGATGAAAATGTAAACCGTATGATTGTAGAAACGGTCAACCAGAATATGAGTCAGACCGGCTATACCTTAGACAGGGATAACCCCGATCTTTTGGTGCTGATAAGCACTTCTACTGAGATTGAAAGGGAAACCACTACAGACCCTGTGTATGCAACTTATCCTTATACTGCGGGAGTAGGTACGGTAAGCCCGTACTACGGTTCTTATTACTACCGTGGTTATAATACTTTTGGCGGAGGAGTAATGGGCTACGATACAGATACTTATGCTTATGAAGAAGGTACTGTGGTCATCAACCTGGTAGACAGGCAAACGAAGGAAACTGTCTGGAAAGGAATGACGTCTGATGCTCTTTATGATCAGTCTAATACCGCTGCCAAGAGGGAGTTGGTAAATCAAATTTTTGAAGAATACCCGTTAAACAATAATTAATCATAGGTTTTTTTAAACTTCTTCTAACACCTTTTTCGGGATTCTTCTGAAAAAGGTGTTTTTTATATTATCTTGGTTGAAGATCGTCTTTTTGTGTAAGAGTCTTTTCTTTTTAAGCAAACAATACTTTTCTATTCCATTTAATTTTAAATTTAGATTGCAAGGCAAATGAAAGATTCAGGACTTAAAATTATCCTTACCGGCGCCACGGGAATGGTAGGTGAAGGTGTTCTTCGGGTTTGTCTGGAACAACCCGAAGTAGAAAAAATATTGGTGGTTACCCGTAGCCCATCAGGAATTTATCACGAAAAACTGGAAGAAATTATTCTGAAGGATTTTTTCCATGTTGAAAAAATCCGAAGTGAAATAACCGGATATGATGCCTGCTTTTTCTGTGCCGGAATTTCGGCAATAGGAAAGAAGGAAGAAGAATACCGCAGAGTGACCCACGATCTAACCTTGCAATTTGCTAAAATTTATAGTGCTCAAAATCCCGATGCCGTTTTCATATACGTATCTGGTGCAGGCACTAACCCCGATGGGAAATTAATGTGGGCAAGGGTTAAAGGTAAAACCGAACAGGATTTACAAAAATTACCGCTCCAGGTTTACAATTTTCGTCCGGCTATAATGAAACCAAGAAAAGAAGCGAAGCAGGCACCTGGATTTTACCAATATTCCCGCTGGCTCCATAATCTGGGGCAAAAATTATTTCCCAATGCTTTTTCTACTACAGATGAGGTAGGACTGGCAATGCTGGAAGCCACTATGAATGGTTATTCTAAAACGATTCTGGAAGTAAGTGATATTAGCAAATTAAGCTGACTGCAACAGTCTTTTCCGGTAGTTTGGAAATAAATAAACCTCCCAAAATGTAGTTTGAGAGGCCTGTGAAAATCCGAATATTTTTAAAGTTAAGCTAAGCTTTTTGCTCCAGCCATTTTCTGGCATTCACAAAAGCTTCTATCCATGGCGTTACTTCATCTTTTCTGTGTTTTGGGTAATAGGCCCAGTTCCATTGAAAAGTAGAACGTTCCAGGTGCGGCATCATAACAAGATGTCTCCCCGTATCGTCTGTGAGCATAGCAGTGTTGTGGTGCGAACCATTGGGATTGGACGGATAAGTATCAAAAGCATATTCCCCAACGATGTTGTAGCGCTCTTTTGCGTAGGGAAAACTGAATTTTCCTTCGCCGTGTGCAGCCCAGATCCCCAGCTTACTTCCTGAAAGCGATTCCAGCATAACCGACTTATTTTCACTTATTTCTACTGAAGTAAATGTACATTCGAATTTGCCCGAATCATTATGCAGCATTTTAGGTTTCTCTTCATGATCTGGGTTAATTAGTCCCAGTTCAATAAAAAGCTGGCAGCCGTTACAAACGCCTATAGAAAGAGTGTCATCCCTTTTAAAGAAATTGTCCAATGCAGTTTTTGCCTTTTCATTATAAAGAAAAGCTCCTGCCCAGCCTTTGGCACTTCCCAAAACATCAGAATTTGAAAATCCTCCCACAGCAGCAATAAATTTGATGTCCTCCAAAGTTTCCCGACCGCTGATGAGGTCGGTCATGTGCACGTCTTTTACATCAAAACCGGCGAGATACATTGCCCTTGCCATTTCACGTTCAGAATTTGATCCTTTTTCACGAATAATTGCGGCCTTTATACGTCCTCCTTCTTTGTCAGTTCGAGCGGAGTCGAGAACCGGGAGTTTACCTGTAAAATTCTCGGGAAACTTGAATTTTAGCGGCTGATTCTTATAATTATTAAAACGCTCCGTTGCCTTATCTTTTCCGCTTTGTTTCTGGTCCAGTAAAAAGGAAGTTCTGTACCATACATGCCTTAATTCGGAAATGTTGAACTTCAAATTTTCTGTTCCGTTCTTGATTTTAAGCTCGTTTCCTTCAGTTGGACGGCCAATTTTAAAGAACTCGATATTATTTTCAGCTAAAACTTTTTCAGCTGAATCATCTTTTGCCTGGAAAACAATTCCGCAGTTTTCGTTAAACAGAAGTTTTACCGTGTCTTTTTCATTTAAAGCAGAAAGATCAAGCTCTGCTCCTAAATTCACATCGGCAAAACACATTTCCAGTAAAGTGGTAATTAATCCGCCTGAAGCTACATCATGACCGGCAACGATCATTTCCTTTTTAATAAGCGCCTGGATATTATAGAAAAAATCGGTAAATTTCTGGTCATCTTTTATAGTTGGTACTTCGTTGCCCACTTTGTTCAGGATTTGGGCAAAAGAAGAGCCTCCGAGTTTAAAAGAATCCTGCGATAAATTGATGTAGTAAATGTCGCCCGCATCTTTTTGAAGCACCGGTTCCACAACTTTAGTAACATCGTCGCAATGCCCCGCAGCCGAAATGATCACGGTTCCCGGAGAAAGCACTTCGCTGTCTTTGTATTTTTGCTTCATCGAAAGCGAATCTTTTCCCGTGGGCACATTTATTCCCAGTGCAATCGCAAAATCTGAAACTCCCTGTACCGCTTCATACAAACGCGCGTCTTCACCCTCATTATTACAAGGCCACATCCAGTTAGCCGAGAGGGAAACAGATTTTAGTCCTTTCTCCAACGGCGCCCAAATAATGTTAGAAAGCGCTTCGGCAATAGAATTTTTGGAGCCCGCAACGGGATCTACCAAAGCCGAAACGGGGGAGTGGCCAATAGAAGTTGCCACACCTTCTTTCCCTTTGTAATCCAGCGCCATCACTCCGCAATTATTTAGTGGAAGTTGCAACGGGCCTGCCGTTTGCTGCTTGGCCACACGGCCTGTCACACAACGGTCTACTTTATTTGTCAACCAATCTTTACAGGCTACGGCCTCTAGTTGGAGCACTTCATGTAGATAACCTTTTATTTTTTCTGAAGAATATTCTAATCCTTCATAATTTCTTTCTACCGTTTTATCGGTCATTATCGTTTTTGGCGAGCTGCCAAACATATCTGCCAATGCCAGGTCCATAGGCTTTTCTCCGGAAGTTTTTCCTTCAAAAGTAAAGCGGTGGTCTCCGCTCACATCCCCAACTTCGTATATTGGTGAACGCTCACGGTCGGCTATATTCTTCAGCATTTCCAGTTTACTTTCGCCAATCACCAGTCCCATACGCTCCTGGGATTCGTTGCCGATAATCTCTTTTGCTGAAAGTGTAGGATCGCCTACAGGAAGTTTTTCTAAATCAATTTTTCCGCCGGTTTCTTCTACCAGTTCACTAAGGCAGTTTAAATGTCCGCCCGCACCGTGATCGTGAATAGAAACAATAGGATTTTCTTCACTTTCCACCATTCCGCGGATCGCGTTAGCCGCACGTTTTTGCATTTCTGGATTTGCGCGTTGCACGGCGTTAAGTTCGATTCCGCTGGCAAATTCCCCGGTGTCGGCAGAGGAAACCGCGGCACCGCCCATTCCTATCCGGTAATTTTCACCACCAAGGACTACTATTTTGTCACCTTTCTTCGGAATATCTTTTTGTGCCTGCTCTGCTTTTCCATAACCAACACCACCGGCCATCATAATCACCTTATCGTAGCCCAGTTGCCGCTCATGCTCGCTATGTTCAAAAGTAAGTAAAGAACCGGAAATTAAGGGTTGTCCGAATTTATTCCCGAAATCTGAAGCTCCGTTGGAGGCTTTTATCAGAATATCCATCGGAGTCTGGTACAGCCATTCCCGCTCTTTCATTCCTTTTTCCCAGCTGCGGTTTTCTTCCAATCTTGAATAGGAAGTCATATAAACCGCGGTTCCGGCAAGAGGCAAAGAACCTTTTCCTCCGGCAAGCCGGTCCCTGATTTCCCCGCCGCTTCCTGTTGCCGCGCCGTTAAATGGCTCTACGGTAGTCGGGAAATTATGGGTTTCAGCTTTAAGGGAAATAACGGAATCAAAATCTTTAACCTGGTAATAGTCGGGAACGTCAGCCGACTTTGGTGCCCATTGTTCAATTCTTGGCCCTTTTACAAAAGCAACGTTGTCTTTATATGCGGAAACTATTTCATTCGGGTTTTCTTCGGAAGTTTTTCTGATGAGTTTAAAGAGGGAAGAGGGTTTTTCTTTTCCGTCAATTACAAAAGTTCCGTTGAAGATTTTGTGCCGGCAATGTTCAGAATTTACCTGGGAGAAACCAAAAACTTCAGAATCTGTTAACTTCCTGCCTAATTTGTCTGCTAACCCCTGAAGGTAAGCTACTTCTTCAATATTTAATGCCAAGCCCTCCTTCTGGTTGTAAGCTTCAATATCATCAACTTCAATAATAGGCTCCGGATTAATATGAATATCAAAAATATCCTGGTCCAGTCCGTTATATTTCTGCGAAAGCATAGGATCAAAATCGGTAAAATTTTCATCTACTTTCAGGAATTCTTCAATCCTAACAATACCTTCAATTCCCATATTTTGGGTGATTTCCACGGCATTTGTACTCCACGGAGTGATCATTGCGGCACGCGGACCAACAAAAAAATCTGCCAGAGCAGATTTGTTGTATTTTTTTGCGTCGCCAAAAAGCCAGTTTAATTTTGAAATATCTTGTGCAGAAAGGTTGTTGTGCGTTTCTACTGCAAAAACCTTAGTAGTTTGGGTTCCGAAGAAAAGGATCATTCCTGGTTGTTTAATGATGTTTAAGAAAGGACAAATTTAGGCTTTTCAGCTGAATTTTAATTGTTGGGAATTGGGAAATTTTTGAGGGAAAGCGACATGCTGAAAATGGCAATTTTCGGCATTTAGTAAAGAACGGGAAGCAAAGATTTCCTGCGAGGTTTTTATAACCTCGTAGGTTTGATTAGATTCAGTCCATAAAAGAAAATTTCTGAAAAATTATACCTACAAGGTCAAAAAAAGACCTTGCAGGATTACCAGATGCATTCCTAAATGCGCTCGAATAGAATAAAGAAGAAAGAAGAAGTCTAAAAAGATTATAATTATCGACCTTTATTTTTTACCACGAATACCGAATAGGTGTTTATGCTCTTGAAGATGTTGCTGGTTTTCCCAGAAGAAATTCTTGAATTTCAGGAAAGGGGCATGCTGAAAATGGCAATTATCGACCTGTACTAAAGAAAGGGAAGTAAAAAATTCCGGCGAGGTTTTAAAACCTCTTAGGTCTGATTAGATTCAGTCCATAAAAAGAAAGTTTCTGGAAATTATACCAACAAGGTCAAAAAAAGACCTTGCAGGATAGAAACGTATTCCTCTGGCCTTGATAGTATAAAGAAAAAAAGAGAAGCCCTAAAAATGGCAGTTATCGATTTTACTTGAGGTGAGAAGTTAGAAGTACGAGGGACGAAATCTTTTCTCTTCTCTCTTCTCTTTCCACTTAAACTTAACTCGTCTTTTCCAGCAAAGCCATATAGAATCCGTCGTAGCCGGTTTCAGAAGAAAGCAATTTTTGGTCTTTAATCAACCTGAAGTTTTTTCCTTCTTCCCGGGCAAGGAATTTCTCTACCTGCTCCTGATTTTCAGACGGCAAAACCGAACAAGTTGCGTAGACCATTTTTCCTCCAGATTTTACAATTTTGGAATAGCTATCGAGGATTTCAGATTGTGTGGCTTTGATCCTGTCGATAAATTCCGGTTGTAATTTCCATTTCGCATCAGGATTTCTACTAAGTACTCCTAGTCCGCTACAAGGGGCATCAATCAAAACACGATCTGCACTGTTGTACAGCTTCTTGATCACTTTGGTAGTGTCAATTTCGCGGGTTTCGATATTGTGAGCCCCGGCACGTTTAGCGCGCCGCTTCAGTTCCTTCAGTTTATTTCCGTAGATATCCAGCGCGATAATCTGTCCTTTATTTTCCATTAGTGCAGCAAGGTGAAGGGATTTTCCACCGGCACCGGCACAGGTATCCACAACCCGCATTCCCGGCTCCACTTCAAGAAAATGGGCCACTTGCTGTGAAGATGCATCCTGTACCTCAAAAAAGCCGTCTTGGAATGCCTTTGTTCTGAAAACATTTGCTCTTTCATTAAGTTCAAGAGCTTCAGGATATGCTTTTAAAGGATGAGTTTCAATATTTTCTTTCTGCAACTCTTCCTTCAAACTCTCTTTAGTAGTCTTTAAAGAGTTTGCACGCACCACAACCGGAGCAGTGTTATTAAGAGCATGAATTTCTTTTGTCCATAATTCTTCTCCAAGTTCCTGCACACCCAGTTCATCCAGCCAGTCTGGTATGGATTCTCTGTATTTTCTTATCTGGCTAAGGCTGTCAAACTTCCCTTTAATTCTTCGGGTTGGCGTATCTTCAATTTGTTTCCAGTCCGGCAATTCGATTCCGCGAAGGGTTGCCCAAACTGCAAACAATCGGAATAGGTTTTCACGGGAAAAAGGTTCTTTAACTTCGGCAATCTCAGCATAAAGACGTTTCCATCTCACGATATCATAAGTGGTTTCAGCAATAAAACTTCTATCACGGGAACCCCATCTTTTGTCTCTTTTCAAGGCATTTGCGATCACTTTGTCTGCATATTTTCCTTCATTAAAAATATCTGATAAAGCATCGATAGTGGCAAAAACCAAATTTCTGTGTAAGCGCATAAATAAATTTTAAGGCTGCAAAGGTACGGTTTTTTGCTTCGGAAAAATTTATCTTTGAAGCATTGCCTAAAATGGCAATTTTCGGCCTACTGAATAATTTATTCTGAATATGAAAAAACTCCTTTACCTATACATATTATTGATCATTTCCTGCAAATCTGAAAATAAATCTGGAAATCCTTCCGAAGAAGAAAAAGATAGAGAAACATTTATTTCTAATGTTCATGTACAGACAATTTTGGAGGACGATTCGCTGAGTGTAAGAGCAATTGAAGTTATTGGAAATAACCTGGCCTTTGCAGGAAACAATGGGGTCTACGGACTATATAATGCTGCGGAAGGAAGTTGGAAAACGAATGTGCAGGAATATAATGGTACAACTCCAGAATTTAGGGCTGTAGCGAGTACTGCGAACGATTTTTTTATGCTGAGTGTTGGAAATCCGGCACTTCTCTACAAAACCGGGGAAAACGGCCAGATGGAGCTGGTGTATAAGGAGGAAAATGAGAAGGTCTTTTACGATGCCCTGGCTTTTTGGAACGACCAGGAGGGAATAGCAATGGGCGACCCTACCGATAAATGCCTTTCTGTTATTATCACCCGCGATGGCGGAGAAACCTGGAAAAAATTAGATTGCTCGATCTTGCCGGAAACTGAAGAAGGGGAAGCTGCTTTTGCGGCAAGTAATTCTAATATTGCGATACAGGGTGATAATACCTGGATTCTTAGCGGCGGAATGAAGTCCAGAGTTTTTTATTCTCCAAATAAAGGAAAAAGCTGGGAAGTTTTTGATACTCCCTTAGTGCAGGGAAACGCTACAACGGGAGGTTACAGCATGGATTTTTACAACGAAAGCATAGGGATAATAATAGGAGGTGATTATACTGCTCCTGAAGAAAATTCCAGGAATAAAGTCATTACCCGGGATGGTGGAAGGACATGGGAATTGGTTGGAGAAGGGGAGGAGCCGGGCTATAAAAGCGGCGTGCGATATTTGCCAAATTCGGGTGGTGATGAAGTTATTGCTGTTGGATTTACCGGAATTTCCTACAGTAAAAATGCAGGCGAAAGCTGGGAAAAACTTTCAGATGAAAGTTTTTATACCCTGAGATTTGTGAATGATTCTACCGCTTATGCCGCGGGAAAAGGAAGAATAGCAATGGTAAAATTTAATTGATAAGGGGAAGATGGTTTAGGTATTAAAAGAATATTCCGGACAAAATTAATCATCCGGAATATCCCAACTAACTACTAACTAATCAACTAAAAAACTATATTATTCTATTTATTATTTTCCTCTCTTGCACTTTGCTTCCTCGCCCTGTATTCTCTAATTAGTTTTTTATGAAATTCATCTTCGAGTCGATGCAGTTTTATAATATCCTTTGCAGAAAATATTTTTTTCAAATCCTCCAAAAGTTGCTTTTTTATAACATATTCTTTTCGTTCTATGTCTAAATATTCAGCAAGCATTTTTCCTGCATCCTGCTCATTTATACATTCTGTATCTTTTAATTTAGTATCTTCTTCTTCATGAAGTTCCCTTCTCCTGGTTTCATAATCATTATAGACAGGCCAGAATTTTTGAGCTGTTTTATTGCTCATTTTCATTTCCTGAGTTATAAAAGCTGTTTTCAGAGCTTTTATACGCTCCTTATCCTCCTGCGCATTACTTTGCCAGAACCAGGAAAACATAAATAAAACAAATAAAAACTTCTTCATAATACCTTATTCAAGAATATAAGCCGGATCTTCAACATTTTCGTCCAGATAATCGTAAACCGCATCAGAATTTAAATTATCAAAATTTGTTTCCACAACATAATTTCCTTCATATAAAAAATTGGTAATTTCTAATGGAGACAAATCTGTATAGCCTGCATCAATATAATTTTCTATCGCAGAGAGCTTCACATTATCCCAGGTAGATTCAGGTGAAGAATCAAGATGAAAGGTGCTGAAAATCGCAATAACGATTGCAGCCACACCCGAAGCATAGTATAGATTCCTTTTGCTGAAAAGAGGAATTACTTTGGTTTCCTTCTCTTCCTTAGGAGATAATTCTACTTCAAAATTCTCGAAATAACCTTCCGGTACTTTGAAACCACTACTTTCTATTTCGGTTAAAAGCGGGTTGTTATCGGTAGAATCAGAATCAATGCTATCCATAAGACGACTGGTGAGATCATCAAAATAGTTATCAGGCAATTTAAAGCCCGAATTGGGTTTGTATGGTAGCTTATTCTTTTCCATTTGATAGTTTGACTATTAATTTGTCAAAAGGTTTAATGAGATTTTAAAAAATCTTCAATTTTTCTGGCGGCAATGTGATAGCTGGCTTTTAAAGCTCCCTCGCTGGTTTTAAGAATTTCAGCCATTTCCCTATACTTTAGATCCTGAAAGTACTTCATATTAAAAACTTGTTGCTGTTTATCCGGCAGGCTATTAATAGCTTTTTGCAGTTTAAGCTGAATATCATTTCCTTCAAAATAGACATCACTTTCGAGATTATCAATGACTTTTTCTTGCAATTCCTGTGAGGAAATATGTTTTTTTCGTGCTTCTTTGTTTAGAAAAGTAATGGCTTCATTAGTAGCTATTCTATACATCCAGGAAAACAACTGACTTTTTCCTTTAAAGTTACCAATATTTTTGAAGATTTTAATAAAGGTATTCTGCAGAATATCATCGGTATCGTCATGATCCTTAACTATATACCGAATTTGCCAGTAAAGTCGTTCTTTATATGCAGAGACAAGTTCTCTAAAAGCGTCCTGAGCTGTAGCCTCATTTTTAAGGCGTTTTATGAATTCCTTTTCAGATGGTTCCAATCTGCTTCAAGTTTGCTTATAGTTTAGAATATGAGGATTTTGATATGTAAAGGTATTGAAAAAGTGAGAGCCTGTAAATACAGATCATTTTAATTTTTGTAGGAAAAATATGTCGATTTAGTGTATATATTCCGCTAAAATACATATTTTAGAGTTTAAAGACACTTTTTTCTTGGAATAGCGGAATAAAGTTCTATCTTTATCTCATCAAAAATAAGAGAATAGTCTTTTTTTGCCCCAAATAAAATCAGACTTATTGTGTTATTTTCATCAGCCCCAAAATGGAAGTAACATTTAAAAATGGACGAACCTACTTCGTCCATTTTTTATTTGTAAATGTTTGGTGTAAGAATGTCTGGCAGCTAATCGAAAGATTGCATTTCTACCAGCTTTTGGTAGTTACCGCCTTTTGTAAGAAGATCTTCATGCCGGCCCTGCTCTACAATTTGTCCTTTTTGCATTACCACGATTTTATCTGCATTTTGAATCGTTGAAAGACGGTGTGCAATAACAATGGAGGTGCGGTTCTTCATCATGTTTTCCAGAGCCTTTTGTACAAGTTTTTCGCTCTCTGTATCAAGTGCGGAAGTTGCCTCATCAAGGATCATTATTGGTGGATTTTTAAGTACCGCCCGGGCAATGGATAATCGTTGTTTTTGTCCGCCACTCAATTTATTGCCACTGTCGCCAATGTTTGTGTCCAGCCGGAGTGGTAGATCTTTTACAAATTCCCAGGCGTTTGCCACTTTTAGCGCATCAATAATTTCTTCTTCTGTAGCATTCTCTTTTCCAAGCGCGATGTTATTTCTTATGGTATCATTAAATAAAATAGAATCCTGTGTAACTAGCCCCATTAGTCCTCGTAAGGAAGCTTTGGAAATGTCCCTGATGTCTTTCCCATCAATATAAATAGCGCCATTATTTACATCGTAAAAACGGGTAATAAGATTGGCAATGGTAGATTTTCCGCTGCCAGATTGCCCTACAAGGGCTACGGTTTCTCCAACTTTTACTTCCAGTGAGAAATTCTTCAGGACCTTTTCTTTCTCATATTGAAAAGAAATGTTTTCAATAAGAATATCAGAATCAAAAGAAGTTTTATTTATAGCATCAGTTTTGTCCTTAAGATTAGTTTCAGTTTCAATAATTTCCAGGATCCGCTCGGCACTGGCATTTCCTTTTTGAATACTATAAGTTGCCTTTGAAATTGCTTTTGCTGGAGTGAGAATATTGTATGTGAGCACAAGAAAACCAATAAAAGTAGAGGCATCCATAGACCCTTCAATCAACACCATGTTTCCTCCAAACCACAGAATTACTGTAATTACCACTACTCCTAAAAATTCGCTTAAAGGAGATGCAAGGTCCTGCCTGTGCAGTAATGAATTTAGAATCCGGTTTAATCTGTTCGTACTGTTGGTGAATTTTGTTCTGAATCTATCTTCTGCATTAAAACCCTTGATGATCTTAAGGCTGGAAAGTGTCTCTTCTACCAGGGAGAGAAAATTAGCGTTTTCCTGTTGTGCGCTTGTAGATTTTGCTTTAAGTTTTTTACCTATAGAAGAAATTAATAATCCGGAAATTGGTAGAAATATAAAAACGAATAACGTTAACTTCGGACTTATAGCGATCATCGCAAAAAGGGTGAAGATAAGCGTTAGCGGTTCTTTTATAAACATTTCCAGCATGCTTAAAAAAGAAGACTGGATCTCCTGCACATCACTGGTAATGCGCGATATAAAATCACCTTTTCGTTTTTCAGAAAAAAAGGAGATAGGAAGTTCTACTATCTTGTAATAAATTTTATTCCTTATATCGCGCAGCATTCCATTGCGTACATTGGCGATAAAGTACATTGCCAGGTAGTTGAAAAAATTCTTGAGAAGGAATAAAACGACAACAGCTACACAAATGGTAATTAATGCTGAAATCTGGCCATGTTCTTCAATCCTCTGGTTTAAAAAGTAATTGGCATAATCACTTCCAAAATCTTTTAAACCTGAAAAGCTGCCGTCCCAGTCAGGTTCTGTTAATACTGGTTCTTCCTCTTGAAAGAGCACCTGAAGCATTGGAATAAATGCAAGAAAAGAAAGGGTGCTGAAAAGTGCATAAAAAATATTGGAAATGATATTCAGTATCGCAAAACGCTTGTATGGTTTTGCGAACTGAAGTATCTTCTTAAAATAACTCATAAGCGCGTAGGGGCTAGCCTATTTGAAGTTCCTTCTTAATTCTGGAAACTTTATCGGCTAATTCCTGATTTACTTTTTCGTGATTGTTAACTTTATCAAGATCAGCATTGACGCTGATGTAGAATTTAATTTTTGGTTCTGTACCACTTGGTCTTGCTGCGATTTTCGTGCCGCCTTCTGTGTAGTAAATAAGAACATTGGATTTTGGTAAATCAATGTTCTCTTCAGTATGGTCCTGAAGGTTTCGTGCAGTGGAAGACTGATAATCCTCTATTAATACTACTTTTTCCCCGTCTATTTCCTGCCATGGATTTTCACGAAGATCAATCAACATCTGCTTGATTTCCTGCTCTCCTTCAATACCTTTTTTTACTAAAGAAATTAATTCTTCGCGGTACAGGCCATATTCAGTATAAAGTTCAAGTAATTTTTTATAAAAGGAGCTGCCTTCTTCCTTCATTTTGGCAGCAATTTCGCAAGCGAGAAGAGTAGCTGTAACAGCATCTTTGTCCCGTACAAAATCCCCTACCATATAACCAAAACTTTCTTCACCACCTCCTATAAAATCAAGTTCAGGATGGTCTTTTATTAGTTTCGCGATCCATTTAAATCCAGTAAGGACTTCGTGGTACTCAACGTTGTAAGATTCAACAATGTTTTTAAGCATAGGAGTGGAAACAATTGTGGATGCAACAAATTCATTTCCTTTTAATTTATTTTCCTTTTTCCATTGCTCCAGCAGGAACCAGGTCATCACGAGCATGGTTTGGTTTCCGTTTAGCAGGATTATTTCCCCATTAAGATCCGGAACGGCAATCCCCAGCCGGTCACAATCTGGATCTGTACCAATTACAATATCTGCATTTCTCTCTTTCGCAAGGTCCAGTGCCATTTTTAGAGCTTCAGGCTCTTCAGGGTTTGGTGATTTTACTGTAGGAAAATTTCCGTCAGGTTCTTTTTGTTCCTGAACGATATTTACGTTTGTAAAACCTGCTTTTTCAAGAACACCGGGAACTAGTGTAATCGAAGTTCCGTGAAGGGAAGTAAATATTATGCCCAGATTTTCTTTTGCTGAAGCTGAAGTATGAAAACTGCCATTTTTGACAGATGCTTCAGAAAAAGCTTTATCAACTTCAGTATCTATTTCGTGGATCAATTCCTGCTTGGAATTAAAATTCACTTCGCTGTATTCCAGGTTGTTGATAAGGTCTACCACCTGCTTATCCTGGGGTGGCACTAATTGCCCGCCGTCCTGCCAGTATACTTTATATCCGTTGTATTCCGGCGGATTGTGGCTTGCGGTTAAAACTATTCCGCAGTGACAATCAAGGTATTTTACCGCAAAAGAAAGTTCCGGAGTAGGTCGTAGGTCTGAAAATAAGTAAACTTCCACTCCGTTTGCAGAGAAAACGTCTGCAACTACTTTTGCCAGTTCTTTACTATTGTTCCGGCAGTCATACGCAATGGCGGCCTTTGGTTGTTCCCCGGGAAATTCTTTTTTCAGGAAATCTGCAAGTCCCTGTGTATTTTTTCCGAGGGTATACTTATTAATTCTGTTTGTCCCAACACCCATAATACCTCGCATCCCGCCTGTACCAAATTCCAGGTTTTTGTAAAAACTTTCTTCCAGTTCCTTTGGGTTGTTTTCCATCAGGTTTTGGATTTCATTTTTAGTTTCCTTATCAAAAACATCGGTAAGCCAGGCTTCAGCTCTGGAGCGTATTTCAGGTTTTATCTGTGACATATCATAAAATTTTCTTTAACAAAAATAAGGATTATATCCCGTAAACAATCTAAAAATTTCCTGTGGTTTTGTTAATTAAATAACGCTCTTTCTCTCTTTTTGACCTGAGAATGAGTTCACCCAGAAAACCTGCCAGAAAAAGCTGGCTACCAATTATCATTACAGTTAAGGCAATATAAAACCACGGGTTAGAAGTAACAAGAACATTGGGAAGACCGTGGTACAATTTGTAGAGCTTGGAAATACCAATCCACCCGGCAGAAATAAAACCAACTATAAACATGAGAACCCCCAGTGCGCCAAAGAGGTGCATGGGGCGCCTCCCGAACTTTGACAGAAACCAGATACTTATAAGGTCCAGAAAACCATTAATAAAACGTTCTACACCAAACTTTGTTTTGCCGTATTTTCTTGCCTGGTGCTGTACTTCTTTTTCGGTAATTTTTATAAACCCTGAATTTTTTGCTAAAACCGGGATGTAACGGTGCATTTCACCATAAACATCAATGTTTTTTATCACTGCCTTTTTGTAAGCTTTTAGTCCGCAGTTAAAATCATGAAGCTTTACGCCAGATGTTTTCCTGGCTGCGGCATTAAACAGTTTCGACGGTATATTTTTTGAAAGCACGTTATCGTAACGCTTCTTTTTCCAGCCGGAGACAAGGTCGTAACTTTCTTCTTTTACCATTCTGTAAAGCTCCGGAATTTCTTCCGGGTTGTCCTGGAGATCAGCATCCATGGTAATCACGACCTCACCCTGTGCTTTAAGAAAACCGGCATGCAGCGCCTGGGATTTCCCGTAATTGCGGTTAAACTTAATTCCTTTAACCCTGTCATCCTCTTTAGAAAGTGATGCTATTGCTTCCCAGGAATTATCTGTACTACCATCGTCTATAAAAATAATTTCATAAGAAAAAGAATTGGACCGCAGCACTTTTGCGATCCAATTATATAATTCGGTTATAGATTGCTCTTCATTTAGAAGAGGTATGACGATAGATATTTGCATAAATTATGCTCTGGGATCTTTTTCTCTAAAAACTAAGGCTACCAACAAAGATAGTATTGCGTATAAAACTATGGTAAAAGCGAAGCCCATAAAAATATTATTTACAGAATAAGGATTAACATTTGCCTGGCCGGCTATGGCTTCATCTATCTGCGACGGTGATGCGCCAAAACGTTCCATCATATCCCTGCTCGCTTCAAGGGTCATTTCCTGAACATAAGCTGCCGCTTCAGGATCAATAACGTTAAAAAGAATGGCTGTGAAAATTATAGAAATAAAAGAGCCAAGGATAACCGGAAGAAAGAAGGCAGAAAACGCGCTTTTGAAAGAGAAAAAAGGATCTGGATCCAGACTTTTAGCTTTTTTTACGGCCATAATTCCCAATACCAGCACCACAGTAAAACTAATAACAGTAACATACCATTTTGTGAACAGTTCCAGGTTTAGTGCGTAAATTAATACCGAAATGAGAATAGATGCCAGCCCAAGATATAGGCCGTAAGGCAAAATAACAGCTTGTACAGATTTTTTCATAATTTTGGATGCTTAGTGATTATGCTGCATTAGTAAGCAAATATAGTAAAACGTTACACACAGTTTTTTTTAAAAAGTTTTATAGGAATACTTGTTTTTATGATCAAATTACTTAAATTTGCACCTCGAAAATTAAAAGAATAAAGCGATGAAGCAGGGAATCCATCCGGAAAATTATAGATTAGTAGCATTTAAAGACATGTCTAACGAAGACGTGTTTCTTACAAAATCTACCGCGAATACAAAAGAAACAATTGAAGTTGACGGAACTGAATATCCTTTGGTGAAGTTAGAAATTTCAAGAACTTCTCATCCTTACTATACTGGTAAATCTAAACTAGTTGATAGTGCGGGTAGAATTGATAAATTCAAAAACAAATATTCAAAATTCAAGAAATAATTTCCTGAATTTTCTAAGCTATACAAGGCTGTCTTTTTAGGCAGCCTTTTTTTTTGTTTATTACCTTTAATCAAAAATTTTATTTATTGCCGATAATTGCCATTTTAAGCATTACACTTAAATTTGATTTTTCATAAACTTTTTTCAGTATGAATTATATTTTATTCGACGGTTCTTATAGAAATCAATTACTGCCATTTACGTTCACCAGGCCTGTGGCAGATATAAGAATAGGCATCCTCACCATCCGTGAAAAGTGGGAAATGGTTCTGGAAAGTACCACTACAACAGTTACTGAAGATTATTTAGCTGAAAAATGGCCGTTGGTGGAAATGGAGGAAAATGTAATGATAAATGCTGCCTTTTTGCCCACTACAGGTCTGTTGGAGCAGGTAAAAAACCTTCAGGCGAATCAGGCTGTCTTTTTTAAAGAAGAAGTTGTGGCTTTTTATGTAACTGAAGATCAGGAAGTTGATTTTGATGAATACGATCGTCGGGAGCTTTCCGGGGAAGCTCTCTTTATAGCAAATACCTGGGATATCTTTTCCAAAAATGCTCAAGCCATAAATGAAGATTTCGAATTGCTCACCCAGGATAGAACTTCAGTACCTATCCCTTCTTCCATTAATGTGATAAATCCTGAAAATATCTTTATTGAAGAAGGTGCTTCGGTGGAATTTTGCTCCCTAAATGCTTCTTCCGGCCCTATTTATATAGGAAAAGATGCGCAGGTAATGGAAGGTAGCCTGCTGCGTGGTCCTCTGGGAATTGCTGAGAATGCTGTTATAAAAATGGGTGCGAAAATTTACGGAGGAACCACTATTGGTCCGGGCGGTAAGGCAGGAGGAGAGATTAGCAATGCCGTGCTTATGCAAAATTCGAATAAAGGCCACGACGGATTCTTAGGTAATTCGGTGTTAGGGGAATGGTGTAATCTTGGCGCAGATACGAATACATCGAATCTTA
Source organism: Autumnicola lenta (assembly GCF_031846515.1). NCBI lineage: Bacteria > Pseudomonadati > Bacteroidota > Flavobacteriia > Flavobacteriales > Flavobacteriaceae > Autumnicola > Autumnicola lenta. Next base: position 2,857 of record NZ_JAVRHO010000015.1, on the reverse strand, counting down.
AAAATAATTATGCTGAAGTTAGGTTATGGAGTTACGAAGATGAAGGTTTTGCGCGTACAGGTTTGCAATTTTGCGGATTAATGATGGGCGACCACAGTAAATGCGGAATTAACACCATGTTTAATACAGGTACAGTGGTGGGAGTGAGTGCTAACATATTTGGGGCTGGATTTCCGCGGAATTTTATACCGAGTTTTAGCTGGGGAGGAAGTGCAGGTACAACTACATATAAAACACAAAAAGCTTTTGAAGTTGCTGAGATTGTAATGAAAAGAAGAGGCGTTGAGTTCACTGAAGAAGACAAGGCAATTCTGGAACATGTCTTTGAAGAAACCAAAAAATGGAGAAGGGATTAGTCTTCAATTTGAAAATTTCAAAATGTGCTAATTTGAACATCGATTTTCTGGTGAGCTGGAATTTGCGAATTAAAACATGAAGTAAAAGAAAATAAATCCGAAAAGGAGAAGGGAAATTGCCGTTGCTGCCAAAATCTTTAATTGTCGCTTCTTGTTGCTTGTTTTTAAACCATTTCTGATTTTTTCAAGATCAGCTTCAGAAATTTTTTGATCAAATCCTATTCCTCCTATTTTAGAACCTGTGGTTTTCTGAAATTTCTCAGTCTTAGACTTTCTGCTTCTGCGGTTGTTTTTCATTATTACGTTTGCCCCGCTGCTACTGCCGCCAAATCCCATGTTGTAAGTTTTATTTCAATATACAAAATTTTTGCTTTAGGTCATTTTCATAGTATAGGTCGAAAATTGGCAATTTTTGGCATTGATCTTAAAACGAAACCATTGCTTTGTAATCCGCTGAAGGATTTTTGAGTAGTAGGTAAAATTCGGTATATTTGCAGCCCTTGAAAAACAGGTTTTTATATCCTGATTAACCGGTTATTTTATGAACAATAAGAAAGTAGCATTTTATACCCTGGGCTGTAAGCTCAATTTTTCAGAAACTTCTACAATAGCGCGTTCTTTTAAAGATGAAGGCTTTAAAAAGGTGGAATTTGATGAAAAAGCGGATATCTATGTTATTAACACCTGTTCTGTAACCGACAACGCAGATAAAAGATTTAAAACCATTGTTAAGCAGGCTCAGAAGGTGAATGAAAATGCTTTTGTGATTGCCGTTGGCTGTTATGCGCAACTAAAACCGGAAGAACTGGCTGCTGTAGACGGTGTGGATCTGGTTTTAGGTGCTACCGAAAAATTTAAAATTACGGATTATCTCAACGATCTTTCAAAAAATGACATGGGAGAAATTCACTCCTGTGAAATTGAGGAGGCAGATTTTTACGTAGGTTCTTACTCTTTTGGAGATCGTACAAGGGCTTTTCTAAAAGTTCAGGATGGATGCGATTATAAATGCACTTACTGTACAATTCCGCTCGCGCGTGGAATTTCCAGAAGCGATAAGCTGGAAAACGTCCTGCACAATGCTGCAGAAATTTCAGCAAAAGGAATAAAGGAGATCGTATTGACGGGTGTTAATATTGGGGATTATGGGAAGGGAGAATTCGGAAATAAAAAACATGAACATACTTTCCTGGACCTGGTAAAATCGCTGGATAAGGTTAAAGGAATTGAGCGATTGAGAATATCTTCCATAGAACCAAACCTCCTGAAAAACGAGACTATAGATTTTGTGGCGGAAAGTGAAATTTTTGTCCCGCATTTTCATATTCCTCTGCAAAGCGGGAGCAATTCAATTTTAAAAGCAATGCGTCGCAGATATATGCGGGAACTTTATGTAAACAGGGTAGAGCAGATTAAAACCGTGATGCCAGATGCCTGTATTGGTGTGGATGTTATAGTTGGTTTTCCCGGGGAAACAAACGAACATTTCCTGGAGACGTATAATTTTTTAAGCGAACTGGATATTTCCTACTTGCATGTTTTTACTTATTCGGAAAGAGATAATACTCCCGCTGCAGAAATGGCTGACGCTGTTCCGGTAAAAGTGCGCAAAAAACGCAGCAAAATGCTAAGAGGACTTTCAGTTAAAAAGCGTCGTGCTTTTTATGAAAGTCAGATAGGAAATACAGCAACGGTTCTCTTTGAAGGAGAAAATAAAAAAGGGTTTATCCATGGATTTACGGAAAACTATGTTAAAGTTAAAACACCGTGGAATCCAGCCCTTGTAAATACATTACACGAGATAAAACTTCAGAAAATTGATAACGACGGACTGGTAAGATTAGAGTTTCTCCATGAGTCCGAAGCTGTAGCAGTTTAAATATTTATACCTACCGGAAGCAAATCTTTGTATTTCCTTCGGTTTTTACGCATGTATTTGGCAATTTCAGGACTTGTGGGCATCACTCTGGTATTACTTTCCTGAATTTCTTCCAGAACAGCTTCTATAAATTTTTCCATGTAACCCTGCTCCCGGACACTTTCGGACATGTGTAGTTTGGTAAGGAAGACCTTTCGTTCCTGCCTGGAATATTCAATCGTTGCAAGTTCCTCGTTGACAGTAGTTTCGTATTGTCTTAGAAATTCGTTGTCTGTAATTTTTAAATCTTCATTACTCATAATGCAGTTGTTTTAATTTTAGAGACTCTAGAAGGAAGAGCAGCTTAAGAAATCTTTCTGGTAAATAAAGAATAGCCTGCTCCTTTCAAGCTTCTACTACTTCAAATTGTATACCAAATCAGATATTATTAAAGTATAGATGATTTTACAGAATATCAAAGAGTTGTACAAAAATAAGCCTTTTATAATAAAATTCGTTCTAATGTGCCGGTTTTATTATTAAGTTGCAGTATTACGCGGAATTACTTTTAGTACCACCTTCAGAAGTAGAACTTTCTGAAAAAACATTATTATTTTAAAAGTAGAAACCTGAATTATTCTTT